>JBAUWD010000436.1:0-12574 GCA_049583575.1 Nocardioides sp. | reverse complement strand
GCCCGGCATCGGCGAGTGGACCTCCGCCGAGGTCCGCTCGCGGGTCTTCGGAGACGCCGACGCCGTGAGCTTCGGCGACTTCCACATCGCCCAGGACATCGGCTGGGCCGTGACCGGCACGCCGTACGACGACGACGAGCTGCGCGCGTTCCTGGAGCCGTGGCGACCCCACCGCAACCGCGTCGTGACCCTGATCCACGCCCTGGCGGGGGGCCGCCCGCGCCGCGGCCCACGGCTGGCACCACGCACCCACCTGCCGGTGCGCTAGGTGTGCCGTGACGCGCCGGCGGCCACCGCCGGCACCAGGCGTGACAGGAGGAGCCCGTGACGGACCTGTCCTCGCTGCGTGACGTCGACCCCGAGAGCATTCGCGCGTTCCTCACCACCACCGGCGCCGAGGACCTCGTGGCCGCGATCCGGGCGGCGTCCGACGACGACCTCCTCGCCCTGGTCGGGCGCGACGAGATCCGGCCGGTCGCGGTCGAGGTGATCCTCGCCCGGCTCCACGAGTACGCCGTCCCCGAGCGGCTGGCGCTCCTGCACGGCGTCGTCCGGTTCGACCTGGAGCACGGGGGCCGACTCGTCGAGCGCCACGGGATCGAGCTGCGGGGCGGCGAGATCGTCCCGCTCCCCGACATCACCGTCGACGAGCCGGTCGACGTCGTCCTCACCACTCACGTGGTCCGCTTCCTCCGGCTGGTCAGCGGCGAGCGCAACGCCGGGCTGGAGTACCTCGCCGGCACGCTCGACATCCAGGGTGACGCCGACCTCGCGATCGGTGTCGGCGGCATCTTCCGGGTGCCCGGCACCACCCGGGTCGCGGTGGACCCGACACAGCTCGACCCGGTCGAGGTGGCGACCGTGCTGCGCACCGTGCCAGCCGGCCACCTGCGGAAGGTGATGGCGTCCGGGTTCCGCCCGGTCGTCCTGGGCGAGATCTTCCGGCGCCTGCCGGAGTTCCTCGACGAGCGCAAGGCCCGCGACGTCCACCTCACGGTGGAGTTCCGGCTGCTCGGCAACCCGACCGGCGAGATCGAGCGGTACGTCGTACGCGTGCACGACGGCGTCGCGACCGTCGACTCCGGTGACCCGGGGGAGGAGCGGGACGCGACCGTGACCTGCCAGGCCCACGACTACCTGCGGTTGGCCACCGGCCATCTCAGCCCGGTGATGGGCGTGCTCAAGGGGCAGCTCAAGGTGCGGGGCGACCGGACCAAGGCCCTGCGGCTGAGCTCGATCCTCGACATCCCGTCGCCGGGCTAGGGGTACCCCGCCAGGGCGTGCTACAGCAGCGGGCGCAGCGGGTTGAGGACGTACTCGGTGAAGCGCCGGTAGACGTCGCGCGCCTCCCACTCGGCACGGGTCAGCTCGAGGCAGTTGCCCTCGTCGATCCGGAAGATCTCCTCCAGCGAGCCGGCCAGCCGCGGGTCGATGATCTCGACGTTGATCTCGTAGTTGCCGCTCAGGCTGAGCCGGTCGACGTTCGCGGTGCCGACCGTGGCCCAGGTGCCGTCGATGGTGGCGGTCTTCGCGTGCATCATGGCGTCGCGGTAGCGCAGCAGCCGGACGCCGGCGTCGAGCAGCTGCGAGAAGTAGCCGCGCGAGATCCAGTCGGCCACCACGTGGTTGGACTTGCCCGGGATGAGCAGGCGCACGTCGACCCCGCGCCGGGCCGCCTCGGTGAGGGCGTCGACGAAGTCCTGGTCGGGGAGGAAGTACGCCGTGGTCATCCAGATGTTGCGACTGGCCCGGTTGATGGCCTCGAGGTACATCGACCGGATGGGGAACATCCACAGCCGCGGCACGTTGCGGTGGAACCTGATGGTCGGCTCCCAGGTCGACGCCGTCTCGAGCAGGAGGGGTCGCTCGCTCGCCCCCATCCGGCGACGCCGGTTCAGGTTCCAGAAGTCGGCGAAGGCACGCTTGAGGTCCCAGACGCCGGGCCCGGTGATCCGCACGTGGGTGTCGCGCCACTCGGTGGCGTAGGCCTGGCCGATGTTGTAGCCGCCGACGAACCCGATCGCGTCGTCGACCACCAGGATCTTGCGGTGGTCGCGGCCGTAGCGGCGCAGGTCGAACGGCCGCAGCCCCGCGGCGTACGCCGGGTAGCGGAGCACCTTCATCGAGTCGGGGAACCGCTTGAACCGCGGGGAGACGACGAGGTTCGCGAAGCTGTCGTAGATGCAGTACACCTCGACGCCTCGGGCCGCGGCCTCCGCGAGCGCGGCCTTGAAGCGCTGGCCGACGTCGTCGCCCTTCCAGATGTAGGTCTCGAAGAGGATCTGCCGCTGGGCGCCGTGGATCGCGGCGAGCATGTCGTCGTACAGGTCCCCGCCGAAGGTGTACGTCGTCACGGCGCCCTCGCCGACCGCGACCGTTTCCGGGGGAGCGGACGGGAACGACACCGCCCGCTTCTTGCCGCGGCGCCGGTAGGAGTCGACGAGGGTCATCGTGATCGCGAGTGCGAACGGCGCGCCCACGACACCCACGGCGGTCCGGCGGGCGACCGTCAGCCAGCGCTCGGACGCGGAAGGGGCGGGTCGCACGCCGCCACGCTACCCAGCCGGGCGGTCCGAGGGGGTACGCCGTACCGGACGGCCCGGCCGAGGACCTTCCGACCCTGGCGGGTCTCCCACGGTCGTAGTCGGATGGAGCCATGACCCGACAGCATCCACACCGTTCGCTGCTCCGCGCGGCCGGGCTCGCGGCCCTCCTCCTGCTGCTCTCCGCGTGCGCCGGCGCCGACCCACTGTCGCGGCACGGAGCCGGCCAGGCCGGCTTCTGGATCGGCCTGTGGCACGGCTTCATCCTGCCGGTGAGCATCATCGTGTCCTGGTTCGACCAGAGCGTCGGCATCTACGACGTGCACAACAGCGGTGGGTGGTACGACACCGGCTTCGTCCTGGGCGCGTCGTTCGTCTTCGGCACGGTGCTCGGCGGGAGCCGGGGCGCGTCCTCGGCGAGCCGGCGACGCAACCGCGGCACCGAGGAGTGAGCCGAACAGCACGCGACCCGGCGCCGGACGGGTCGCCGCCTCGGCGTCAGCCCTTCCCGACCGGCCCATCGGGATGGATGCTGCGCGTCTGGCGACGTCGCTCGGGGCTCGTGAACCAGTCAGTCAGGTAGATCTTGGGCAGGAGCTTCGCCACGGTCAGCGCGACGTAGACCAGGGTGTTGATCGCCACGAAGGCGGAGAGAACCGCGAAGAGCTGCGAGCGCAGGACGCTCTGGGGGAGCAGGATGCCCCAGACCAAGGGGCTCCACACTGGCTGCGTCATCGCCCGGTCGCCCTCGCCGCACCCGAAGCCTGGGTGACGTGCGTCCACCGGGCTCGCCGCCCGAGCGTGATGTCGATGATGCCCTTGACGTAGACGACGTTGAGGAACATGGCGAACAGGAGCTCCGGGAACAGAAGGGCGCCGAGGATCCGGGCCCGCCAGCCTCCTCGCCACACGGTGACGAGCCGTTCGAGCGTGAACAGCAGCCCCAGGCTGATCCAGAACGGGAACCACACCCAGGTGTCGGAGGCGAGCAGCATGATCACGATGACGAGGAGGTACGCGCTCAACGCGATCACGCCGTACCCGATGCCGAGCTGCTGGGCCCAGTACCTGAAGGTGTCCGGGCGCACGCCGTACGAGCCGAGGTTCTCGAGGGCGCCGCGCTGCCAGCGCAGTCTCTGCGCCCACAGCGCGCGGTAGGTCGGCATCACCTCGGTGACGACGGTGCACTCAGCGGGTGAGATGAGGAGAGCGCCCAGCGACTTGAGGGCCAGGGTGATCTCGTTGTCCTCGGTCAGGACGACGGTGTCGTAGAAGTCTCCGGGGACACCCGGCAGCGTGCGCCCGCGCTCGGCCGCCACGGTCCTCAGCGCCAGCGGCCGGAAGAGAGACGCCGTGCCGGTGAGCACGAAGAGCCGCCCTCGACGACGGCGCAGCTCGCGGGCGTAGCGGATGTACTCGTTGCGCTGGAACTGGCCGATCAGCCCACCACCCTCGGCGCCGTAGAACAGGCCCCCGACGGCCATCAGCCCGCGGTCGTCGGTCATCCGGCGCACCGCGGCCTCCAGGAACCCGGCGTCGAGGGTGGTGTCGGCGTCCATCACCATGACGAGGTCGTTGTCGCCCTGTCCCGGCAGCACCTGCGCGAGCGCCTGGTTGAGCGCTCCGGCCTTCTTGAACGCGTTGTCCCGGCTCTCGATCACCTCGGCGCCCAGCCGGCGTGCGATCTCGACCGTGTCGTCGGTGCAGTTGTCGGCGACCACGATGATGCGCTCGGGAGAGTGGGACTGGGAGACCAGCGAGGTGAGGGTCGCCGAGATGCAGTCCGCCTCGTTGTGGGCCGGGATCAGGACGGTCACGGTGACCGGGCCGGCGTAGTGACCGCGCGAAGCGGCCATCACCACGGGCGGTGCCAGCGGGCGGATCTCCTCGTCGGTGCTGCGTCGCGCCCGGTTCGCGATCCGGCGCTCCAGCAGGGCGACACCCGCCGCGAAGAGGATCGCCAGCCCGAGGGCGGCCAGCATCACCCGGGGCGACGGCGCCCGCGTGTCGTAGACGACCCTCCACAGCCCCAACAGCAGACCCGAGGTGGGTCTCCCGGTCGCGGACGGGTCCGACCAGGCGACGGCCGTCCACAACAGGGCGGCGCCGAGCACGGCGGCGCCGAGGATGAGGATCCCGACAGCCCGACTGAGCCTTCCCATTTCCCACGTCTTTCCCGAGCGATGACAGGCCCAACCTACTCTCGGCGTCAGGTGGGGAGGCCCTCCTTGCGCGGCGCGAGGTACGTCGCCACGAACTCGCTCTCCGAGCGTGGACCGCCGATCAGGTACCCCTGTGCGTGGTCGACCTGCTCGGCGCGGACGACCTCGAGGATCTCCGGCTCGGACACGAACTCCGCAACGGTCTGCTTGCCGAGGTCGCGAGCGATACCGGCGATCGAGTGCAGGATCGTCCGATCGACGCGTGAGCGATGGCAGTTCGCGACGAACTCGCCGTCGATCTTCACGTAGTCGAAGAGGAGGTGCTTGAGGTAGTAGAACGACCCGAACCCGGCCCCGAAGTCGTCGAGGGCGAACTTGCACCCCAGCGCCGTCATCCGCTCCGCGAACGCACGGGCGACCTCGACGTCCGCGACGGCCGCGGTCTCGGTGATCTCCAGGATCAAGGCGGCGGGGTCGACCGCGTTCCGGGCGAGTCCGTCGACGATGGCCTGCTCCACCTCGGGGTCACCGATGGAGGAGCCGGAGAGGTTCACCTCCAGCCGGAAGTCGGGCTGGAGCCGGCGGAGCCGGGCCAGCATCTCGATGCTGTGCCGCACCACCCACTCGTCCACCTCCCGGATCAGGCCGCTGCGTTCGGCGACGTAGAGGAAGTACGCCGGGCGGAGGAGCTCGCCGTCGTGCCGCATCCGGAGCAGGGCCTCGGCGGAGCCGATCGTGTCGGTGCGCAGATCCATGATCGGCTGGAGGTGCAGCGTGAAGTCGTCGTTGGCGAGCGCGTCCTCGATCCGCGACTGCCACTGGAGACGGGCGCCCGACCTGGGTGGTCTGGAGACGTCCTCGTCCAGGGCGACGTACTGGTCCCGGCCGGCGTCCTTGGCGTCGTACATCGTCATGTCCGCGAGGGCGAGCACGTCCGACTCGTGCCCGACGGCACCTTGGAAGCTCACCACCCCGACGCTCGCGGTGATGCGGCGCCGGATCCCGTCGAGCGTCGACGTGTACTCCCGGATCCCGGTCACGATCGTCTCGGCGACGGTCCTGGCCGCTGCCAGGTCACCGTCGGTGAGCAGCACGGCGAACTCGTCGCCGCCGAGCCTGGCCACGACATCGGTGCTGCGGACCTCGCGTCGGAGGAGCCCCGCGGTGGAGATCAGCAGCCGGTCGCCCGCGCCGTGCCCCAGGGTGTCGTTGACCTGCTTGAAGTGGTCGAGGTCGAGCAGCAGGAGGGCGCCCGTCGGCCCGTAGCGCTCACAGTGGTCCACGTGGCGTTCGAGCGCCAGGTCGAACATCCGTCGGTTCCCCAGTCCCGTGAGCACGTCGTGATCCGCCATGTGGGACAGCTGCTGCTGGTACCGCCGGCGCTCGGAGACGTCGATCACGTTCACGACGGCCACGTCGTCCGCGCCCTCCTCGCCGCGCAGGATCCGCCCCCGCAGGCTGACGGGGATGTCCCGGTCCCAGGCGTCTCGCAGCGAGCAGTCCGCCTGGGCCGGGCCATGACCTTCTTCGAAGAGATCGGCCAGGAACCGCTCGACGGTTCCCGGCTCGGACGGCGACAGGGACGGCAGGCTGCGACCCTGGAGGTCCGCCGGGGCCACGCCGAGGATCGTGCCGAGCGCCGCGTTGGCCCGCAGGACCACGCCGTCCGTGTCCAGCACGGTCACCCCGTGCGCGGCGTCCGTGAACAGTCGCTCGGCGCGTTGCTCGGCCCGCAACACGTCCCGCTGGGTCTCGCGCTCCGAGGTGACGTCCTGGGCCAGGATCATGGCCCGGCGCACACCTGCGTCGGCCGGAAGCGCCGTGACGAACGTCTGGAGCTCCGCACCGTGGGCGCTGGTCATCAGCACCATGCGGCCGTCATGCCCCGCGAAGGCCTCCTCGAGGAGCTCCTCGAGCGCCGGGCGGTTGTGCGCCTGGACCACGTCCCAGAGGAAGTCGCCCACGGCGAACGTGAGACCGAGGCCCGTCACGCCGGCACCGGCGACGACCGTGATCCGGAGGTTCTCGTCGACCACGATCACCACCGTGTTCGGGAGGTGCTCGAGGAGCACGCGCCACTGGGCCTCCGAGAGGGCGAGCGCTCGCTGCGCGGCGACCGCGGTGCTGGTGTCGACGCCGACCGCCACGTAGCCGGTGACCACCCCCTCGTCGTACAGCTCGGTCAGGGCGAGTCGCACGTGGATCCGCCGGCCGTCGGAGCGGATGTAGGTCCAGGTGCGGCTCGGTGCCCCGCGTCGGGCCAGCTCGGCGAAGACCGGGAACCCCGGGGCGACGCCGAGCTCCGATGCCGCCTCGGCCACCTCCGCGGGGTCATGGAAGAGACCGAGGTCGGCCCGGCCGACCACGTCGCTCGCCTGGTAGCCGAGCATCTCGGCGGCGCCCTGGCTGAACGACCGGATGGTGCCGTCGACGTCGCAGGAGACGATGCTGGTCATCCGGGCCCCCTGCATGATCCCCGCGATCTCGCCGTGGGCCTCCCGCACCCGTTGCGTCTCGCGGGCGAGCTGCTGGACCACGCGGTGCAGCACCGGCGCGATGAACGCGGCGAAGGTGCTCCAGACCAGGCCGGCCTGCCAGTCGGAGGACGGGTACTGCGGTGGCCCCACGACGAGCAGCGGGACGAAGAAGACGGCTGCTGTGAGCGCCGAGGCGACGTAGAGCTGTCTCCTGGAGCCGGTCAGCGCGAGCCACACGATCGGCAGTGCCACCAGGGGGTTGAGCGCGGAGGTCCCGTCGGCGAGGTCACGAGCCAGTGCGACCACGACCAGGAAGAGGTACGCCGGCAGCGGGTCCAGGCGGGTGTGCTCGGGCTGGCGGGCGACCAGGACGATCACACCCAGGTCGAGCAGGAAGGTGCCGAGCAGCAACCACGCCTCCGGACCGTGCAGGCGGTCGTCCGGGATCACCAGGCTCGACAGACCGATCACCGCGACGGCCACGAAGGGCGCCAGGTAGCCGATCACGTCTCGACCACGCTCGACGCGCTTCATGTGGTGCGGTTGCGACATGGCCGAGATCTCCTGATCCTGCCCCCGGGGGCCAGCGTAGGAGCCCGAGGGCCCGTTCAACCCGGAGGCGCGCGGTCCGGCGCCTGCGGCGTGGCCGTTGTCGGTGGGCACCCGTAGGCTCGTGGCATGCGACCAGTGACCGACCTGGAGCGCCGGGTGGCGCCGTTCGAGGTGGTCTCCGACTACGTCCCGTCCGGCGACCAGCCGGCCGCGATCGAGGAGATCGTGCGCCGCGTCAAGGGCGGCGTCGAGGACATCGTGCTGCTCGGCGCGACCGGCACGGGCAAGACCGCGACCGTCGCCTGGGTCGCCGAGCAGGTCCAGCGCCCGATCCTGGTGATGCAGCCCAACAAGACGCTCGCCGCGCAGTTCGCCAACGAGCTGCGCCAGCTCTTCCCCGACAACGCGATCGAGTACTTCGTCTCCTACTACGACTACTACCAGCCCGAGGCCTACGTCCCCCAGACCGACACCTACATCGAGAAGGACTCCTCGATCAACGAGGAGGTCGAGCGGCTCCGGCACTCCGCGACCAACTCCCTGCTGACCAGGCGCGACGTGATCGTGGTGTCGACGGTGTCGTGCATCTACGGCCTCGGCACCCCGCAGGAGTACGTCGACCGCATGCTCAAGCTCAAGGTCGGCCCACAGGAGTCAGGGCGCGACCGCGACTGGTATCTGCGCCGGCTCGTCGAGATCCAGTACACCCGCAACGACATGGCCTTCACCCGCGGCACCTTCCGGGTGCGCGGCGACACGCTCGAGATCTTCCCGGTCTACGAGGAGCACGCGGTGCGGGTGGAGTTCTTCGGCGACGAGGTCGAGCGGCTGATGACGCTGCACCCGGTCACCGGCGAGGTGGTGAGCGAGGACGACGAGCTCTACGTCTTCCCCGCGACCCACTACGTCGCCGGTCCCGAGCGCATGGAGCGCGCGATCGCCGGCATCGAGGCCGAGCTGGACGACCGGCTCGCCACGTTCGAGCGGCAGGGCAAGCTGCTGGAGGCACAGCGGCTGCGCATGCGCACGACGTACGACATCGAGATGATGCGGCAGGTCGGGTCCTGCGCCGGCATCGAGAACTACTCGATGCACATCGACGGCCGCACCCACGGCTCCCCGCCCAACTGCCTGCTCGACTACTTCCCGGAGGACTTCCTGCTCGTCATCGACGAGTCGCACGTCGCGGTGCCCCAGATCGGCGGCATGTACGAGGGCGACATGTCCCGCAAGCGCAACCTCGTCGACCACGGCTTCCGCCTGCCCAGCGCGATGGACAACCGTCCGCTGCGGTGGGAGGAGTTCCTCGAGCGGATCGGCCAGACGATCTACCTCTCGGCCACCCCCGGCAGCTACGAGCTCGACAAGGTGCACGGCGACGTCGTCGAGCAGATCATCCGGCCGACCGGTCTGGTCGACCCCGAGGTCGTGGTGAAGCCGACCAAGGGCCAGATCGACGACCTGATCCACGAGATCAACACGCGCACCGAGAAGAACGAGCGGATCCTGGTCACCACGCTGACCAAGAAGATGTCCGAGGACCTCACCGACTACCTCCTCGACGCCGGCGTCCGCACCCGCTACCTCCACTCCGAGGTCGACACCCTCAAGCGCATCGAGCTGCTCCGTGACCTGCGACTCGGCGACTACGACGTACTGGTCGGCATCAACCTGCTCCGTGAGGGGCTCGACCTGCCCGAGGTCTCGCTGGTGTCGATCCTCGACGCCGACAAGGAGGGCTTCCTCCGGTCCGACAAGTCGCTGATCCAGACGATCGGCCGGGCCGCCCGAAACGTCTCGGGCCAGGTCCACATGTACGCCGACAAGATCACCCCGTCGATGGAGGCGGCGATCGACGAGACCAACCGCCGCCGCGCCAAGCAGGTCGCCTACAACGTCGAGCGCGGCGTCGACCCCCAACCGCTCCGCAAGAAGATCGCCGACATCACCGAGATGCTGGCCCGCGAGGGCGAGGACACCCAGGCGCTGCTCGCCACCTGGGCGGGCACCGAGGCGAAGGGCCGGGCGGGCGGCGTCAAGGTCCGGCAGCCCGTGCCGGCGCTCGGCCAGCTCAACGCCGCCGGCCACGCGGACGGGGCGGCCGGCCTCCCGAGCGCCGAGCTGGCGTCGCTGATCCAGGAGCTCACCGACCAGATGAAGGCGGCGGCCGCGGAGCTGCAGTTCGAGCTCGCGGCCCGGCTCCGCGACGAGGTGAACGACCTCAAGCGCGAGCTCCGCCAGATGATGGAAGCGACCAGGTGAATCTCGACGGGCTCGATCACCGGCCACCGGTCTGCCGACCGCGTCAGGGCGCCTGAGGAGCGGCCAGCTCGCTGAAGGGGATCGGGCAGCAGGTGATCGTCGCGCACACGTGCAGGTCGTCGCAGCCCGCCTCGATCGCGGCCCTCAGGTTGTCGCGGATCGTGATCAGGTCGGCGATGCGCTGCTCGACCTCGACCAGCTTGTCGCGTGCCTGCGCCTGCAGCCCTCGGTCACGACCGCGCGGACGACCGGCCTCGAGCAGCTCCGCGACCTCGTCGAGGGTGAACCCGAGGCGCTGGGCGGCCTTGATCACGCGCAGCGTGGAGACGGCGTGGGCGTCGTAGAGCCGGTGCCCGCCCGGGCTCCGGGCCGGCGTACCGAGCAGTCCCCGTCGCTCGTAGTAGCGCAGCGTCTCCTTGTGGACGCCCGCCGCCTCGGCGACCTCGCCGGCCCTCAGTGTCACGACGACAGCCGGGCGGCGCGGTCGGCGAGTGCAGTGAGCACGTCACGTTGCTGCGGGGGTACGGCGATGACCAGCTCGAGGTCGCCGTCCGTCCCGTGCACACTGAAGTCGAAGAACGAGCAGCACCGGCTCTCGCGCTCGGTCAGGTCGAGCACCCGCTCGCGAAGTCCGGAGGGCCCCGTGAGCCTCAGCCAGGCCGTGTCACCCTCCCGCTCGACGCCGATCACCGCCTCGGTGAACAACGTGTCGAACTCCGCCAGCCGCAGCGGTCGGTCCGCCTCGGGGAGCGTGCAGGATTCCGTGCGCAACAGGTCCATGCACCGACGGTAGACCCGTACCTCGGTACGGCTTGCAACCCGCGGTCGAGGGCCTGTCCTGGCTAGGTTGGGCGGGTGGACGAGCCGACGATGCAGCGCCATTGCGCCGGCAAGCCCGGCGCCTGGGCCGACAACCCGTGGGACCACGAGCACCCCGTGTTCAAGGTCGGCCCGGGGGAGCGCGGGAAGATCTTCGCCTTCCTGGGCAGCTCGGGCGTCGGGGTCAAGGCGGCGACGACGCGCGAGGTGGCCGACGAGTGGCTGCACCGCTATCCCGACAGCGCCGGCGTGATGGCCTACATCGGGCGCTCCGGCTGGAACGACCTCGCCTTCGACGGCCGGATCCCGGACGACGAGCTGCTCGAGGCGGTCGACGAGTCCTACCGGCTGGTCGTCGAGAAGCTGCCGAAGAAGCTGCGGCCCGACGGCTGGGACGCCTGACTGCATCCGTGGTCTCGACGAGCTCGACCGACGGGTGGGACGGTCACGCGTCCTCGGGATTCTCCCGGGTGTCGTCGTGGATCCCCGCCGATGGGTCTCCGGTCCTCCCCGCGCCCTTCGGTGCCTCGAGCGCCTTGGCCTCACGGCGCTGGAGCTTGTCGATCCGGGCCTGGACGATCGACCCGCGGCTGGTCGCGACCTTCAGGAAGTTCAGCGTGGTCGGGATGGAGACGAAGATCGGCCAGACGAAGCCCCGGCCGGTGACGAAGTACCAGATCGCCCAGCAGATCAGGTTGGGGACCAGGAGCCCGAAGAAGGCGTCGCGCACCCGCTCGCGGTAGTACAGCCGGGCCTGGCGCTCGAGGTCGGCCCGAGGCACCGTCGCCACCCGGGCCGACAGAGCGTCCACGGTGAGGTCGCGGATCGGCGGCACGAGGTCGGCGTACGTCTTGGCCGCCGTCACCTGCGCGGACCGCTCGTCGAACTCCTCGCGGTCGATGCGGCCGTCGCCGTACGCCTCGACGAGGACGTCGTGCACGACGGCGCGGTCGCGGTCGGCGGCGCGCATCGTGGCGTACGCCGGGTCGCGCGGGTCGTGCTCGAACCGGCGCCAGATGCTGCCGGAGCTGCCCGTGGTCACCGGGTCATCGTAGGTCCCCACCGAGCACGGGTGAGGTGACCACCGCCCAGGCCGCGGACGCGATCCGGGCGATCCCGGCCTCGCGCTCCTCGGGGGTGCCCGGCGTCGAGCAGAGTACGGCGAGCCCGACGGGCGGGAGCCCCTCTACACGCACGAGCGCGACGTCGTGGTTCACCCCGTCCACCCACCCGGTCTTGTTGCCGACCACGGCATCGGCCGGCAGGCCGGCGGGGATGCCGTCGCGACAGGACTGCGCCCGGAGGGTCCGCTCGCACGCCGCGGTCGCCTCCGGCCCGGCCAGCCGGCCCGTCGCGAGCCCGACCATCAGCCGGGCCAGGTCGTCGGCGGTGACCAGGTTGTCGACGCCGGCGTCGCGGGCGGCGTAGTCCTCGATCCCGCGCACGACCGTGGTCCGCTCCGAGCCGCCGGCGTCGGCCAGCACGGCCGCCACCTCGTCGGTGCCGACCTGCTCGAGGACCAGGTTGGTCGCGAGGTTCCCCGAGACCGTGATCATCCGCTCCACGAGCCCGCGCAGCGGTACGACGTCACCCAGCGCGGCCCAGGTCTCGGGGTCGGAGTCCTCGCTCCGGTCCATCCGGAACCGCACACCGGCCACCACCGAGTCGAACTCGTCGTGGACCTCGACGGGCCGGTCGAGGTCGAGCTCGCCACGCTCCGCCCGGCGGTGCGCGGCGACCAGCACCGGCAGCTTCATCG
>JBAUWD010000435.1:0-2142 GCA_049583575.1 Nocardioides sp. | reverse complement strand
GCTTGGCGATGATCTCGTCGAGGCGGCGGCGGGTGTCGATGATCTCTTTGGCGTGGATCTCGATGTCCGCGGCCTGGCCCTGGAAGCCGGCCGAGACCTGGTGGATGAGGATCTTCGAGTTGGGCAGAGCCATCCGCTTGCCCGCGGCGCCGCCCGCCAGGAGCAGGGCGCCCATGCTCATCGCGATGCCGACGCAGATCGTCTGCACGTCGGGCTTGATGAACTGCATGGTGTCGTAGATCGCAAGGCCGGCGTACACCGAGCCGCCCGGCGAGTTGACGTAGAGGAAGATGTCCTTGTCCGGATCCTCGGACTCGAGGTGCAGCAGCTGGGCGATGATCAGGTTCGCGATCTGATCGTCGACCGGCGTGCCGAGAAAGACGATGCGCTCTGCGAGCAGGCGCGAGTAGATGTCGAACGCGCGCTCGCCGCGCGAGGTCTGTTCGACGACCATCGGGATCAACGGGCTCATGTCGCTGGCTCCTACCTTCCTGGTGTCCAGAGTTTCGGTGACTCGGCCGGGCGCTCCTGCTCCGGCGTCCAAATCGACTCGCGCGCCTCGCGGAGCTCCGGGGCGATCGGCTTGACCTCTGCGGCGACCCGGTCGAGGGCCTTGCGCAGCCGGATGTCCTCGCGCAGCCCGTCGGCGCCGCCGCGCTCGATGAACTCCTCGATCTCGTCGTCGGCCTCGCCGGCGGTGCGCAACTCCTCGCGGATGTCGTCGTCTGTGACCTCGACGCCCAGCTTGTCGGCGACGGCCTCGAGCACGAGCTCGCGGGTGACCGAGAGCGCCGCTTCCGCGTAGAGCCGCTGCTCGAGCGCCTCGGGCGTCTGGCTCGTCAGCTGGAAGTAGGAGGCGGCGTCGATGCCACGCGCCTGCAGCGAGCGCGCGAGGCCGCTGAGCAGGTCGCGCGTGCGCGCGTCGACCATGGGGCCACGCGCCACGAAGTTCGTCGCCTTGACGAGCTCGTCGACCGCCGCGGTGCGGAAGATGCCCTCGAGCTCGGCCTCGACCTCGCTGTGAAGCCGGCCCTCGATCTCGGCGCGCAGCTCTGCGAGCGAGTCGAACTCCGACGTGGCCCGCGCCAGGTCGTCGTCGAGCGGCGGCAGCACACGCTCGTGCACCTCCTTGACGACGACCGTCGCCGAGCGGCGGCTGCCGTCGCCGAGCTCGTAGCCGATCTCGCGCGTCTCGCCGGCGGACAGGCCGCGGATGCCGTTTTCGATCTCCTCGACGAGGCGCTCGGACCCGAGCTCCACGACATAGTCGCGCTGCGCTGTGCCGTCGCCCGCCTCCAGGTCGATGACGACAACGTCGCCGTCCTGGGCGGCCCGCCCGTCGGCGCGCACGACTTCGCCCGCGAGGCGCTGCAGCACTTCGAGCTCCGCCTGGACGGCCTCCTCCGGGACCTCCGCCTCGTGCTTCGGAACCTCGAGCGTCGTCCAGTCGGCGGGCTCCGGGAGCGGCTGCACCTCGACGGTCGCCGAGAAGCGCCAGTCCTCGCTATCGGTATCGGGCAGCTCGTAGTCGTACTCGGGCTGTGCGATCGCGTTCACCCGGGCGCGCGCCGCCGCCTCCCAGAACCAGCTGCCGATGTGCGACTCGACCGCCTCGGCGTAGACGCGCTCCCGCCCGATCCGCTGCACGAGGAGCGGCCGCGGCACCTTGCCCTTCCGGAAGCCCGGGATCCGGACCCTGGTGGCGAGATCGGTGGTCGCGTGCTCGACCGCGTGGTGCATGTCGGCGGCCGGAACGTCGACCGTCAGCCGCACCTTGTTCTCCGACAGCTCCTCGACCTGGCTCGACATCACGGCCATTGAACCAGACCTCGACTGGCTGGAAGCGGCGTGCGGGCAGCTACCGTCCGCCCCCGTGGACGTGGACGAGGCAATCCGCTCACGCAGGACGCACAAGCGCTACGGCGCGACACCGGTGGACGAGGAGACGCTCCGGGAGCTGCTCGACCTCGCCCGCTGCGCCCCGAACCACAAGCTGACGAACCCCTGGCGGTTCCGCCTCCTCGGGCCGGAGACGCGCGCGCGGATCGAGGCGGTCGCGGGCGAGGTCGAGGCGGCGAAGCTGCGCCGTGCGCCGACGCTCGTGCTGGCGAGCGCGGCGTGCTCGGAGGATCCGGTGCTCGC
>JBAUWD010000434.1:0-5134 GCA_049583575.1 Nocardioides sp. | reverse complement strand
GTCGAGATCGCCGACCTGCGCGACCGTGCGCGTCGCTCGGTGACCCACGCGCTGGCCCGGGCCGGTGACGACATCGCCCACCAGCGGGCCCGGGCCCGCTCGCTCTCCCCACTGGCCACGCTCCAGCGCGGCTACGCCGTCGTCCAGCTCACCGACGGGGCCGTCCTCACCTCGACGGGGCAGGCAGCGGTGGGCGACGACCTGAGCATCCGGCTCGCCGACGGCCGCCTCCTGGCGACGACCTCCGGTGTCGAGCCTGTCCCCGAGGAGGACCATGAGTGACGAGAAGCCCGGCTACGAGGCCGCGCGCGCCGAGCTGATCGAGGTCGTGCGCGCCCTCGAGGCCGGTGGCACGACACTGGAGGAGAGCCTCGCGCTCTGGGAGCGGGGCGAGAAGCTCGCGACCATCTGCCAGGAGTGGCTCGACGGCGCCAGGCGCCGGCTCGACGCCGCCATCGACGGCGACTGACGCTAGAGCCTCTTCGCCGTCAGCGCGCTCGCCACCGCCTCGAGCTCTGTGCGCGTCGCCGATCCGAACACCATCAGCGACTCGTGGTGCCAGTGCGCGGTGAGCGCCGTGTCGCCGCCGGAGTCCGTCCAGGTCTGCCACCGCGTCACGAGACCGGAGTCGAGCGTGACCGGGTCCCCGGCGGTCGGATGCAGGTCGACGTACGTCGTCAGCAGCTCGGGCAGCGGGAGCGGCGACTCCCGGACACCGGCGTACTCGTTGCCCGGCGTCAGCATCGACAGGCCCAGCTCGGGACGCCGACCCGGCGTGTAGTCGACCCGGGTGACGTACCAGCCGCTCGGCAGGGTCGCCGGGTAGGCGAGGTCGGCGCCCGCCTGCTGGGCGAACCCGATCTGCGCGAGGTAGTCCACGTGCTGGGGCCGCACCTCGTCGTTCGAGTTGGTGCAGGCCCGGAACCCGACGAAGGTCAGGATCACCAGCAAGGTCACCAGCAGCGCGCCCACCATGCCTGAGGTGGACCGTTGGTAGCGGCCCGGCTGCTCACTCACCGACGTCCTCCCCCACCCGACCATCCTCACAGGTCGCCTACGCTGCGCGCGTGCCCCCCGTGCCGGACGTCGTCGTCGTCCTCGCTCTCGGCGGCATGCTGGGGGTCGCGTTCGTGCACCCGACCAGACGTGTCGAGGCCCTGGCCGGAGTGGTCTGCGCGGGAGCGGCGTTGGCGACCGGACTGCTCACCGGCGCACAGGCCAGGTCGGCGGTCACCCGTCTGGCGCCCGTGGTCGCCTTCCTGGTCACCATCCTGGTGGTGTCCGACATCTGCGCGCGGGCCGGCCTGTTCGCCGCCGCCGCCCAGCGCGTGGGTCGCTGGAGCGGGGGCCGGCCGGCGCTGCTCCTCACCGGGGTGTTCGGGCTGGCCGCCGTGGTGACCATCGCGCTCAGTCTCGACGCCACGGTGGTCCTGCTCACGCCGGTCGTGCTCGCGGCCGGCCTGGCGCGCGCCGTACCCCCCGAGCCAGGGGCCTTCGCGTGCCTCCGGATGGCGAACTCCGCCTCACTGCTGCTGCCGGTCTCGAACCTCACGAACCTCCTCGCCCTGCCGCACCTCGACCTCACGTTCACCGGGTTCGCCGTCCGGATGGCCCCCGTCCTCGCCGTCGTCCTGGTCGTGGAGTACGTCGGGCTGCGGCTGCTGTTCCGAGACCGGCTCAGCGGGGCGTCGCGTCCCGACACGACGCAGCCGGTCCCGCTGCCCGTGCTCCCTCTGGTGGTCGTCCTGCTGATGCTGGTCGGCTTCGCCGCCGTCTCGCCGTTCGGCGGGCAGCCGTGGTGGGTGTCGCTGGCCGCCGCCGTGGTCCTCGGCGCCTGGGCGTTCCGCCGGGGCCTGGTCGGGCTGCGCGACGTCGTGCACGCGGCCAACCCGGCCTTCGCGCTCTGGGTCCTCGCACTCGGCGTCGTCGTCGCCGCCCTCGCGATCGGCTTCCTCGGCGACGCGGTGCAGCGAACGGTGCCCGACTCGCTCTCGCTCGGCGGGCTCCTGGTGATCGCGCTCGTCGCGACGCTGCTGGCGAACCTCGTCACGAACCTCTCGGCCACGCTGCTCCTCGTGCCGCTCGTCGCACCCCTCGGCACGACCGGGGTCCTCGCCGCGCTGCTCGGGCTGAACATCGGCTCCGGCCTGACCTGGACCGGCTCGCTGGCCAACCTGCTCTGGCGCCGCACGCTCACGGCGTACGACGCGACCCCGGGGCACGCGGCGTTCCACCGCGTCTCGGTGCTGCTGACACCGCCGGCACTCCTGGCCGCCGTGCTCGCGCTCTGGCTGACGTCGTAGCACGACGTCCGCAGATTCGGTCACATCTGGCCTTGATGGCCGCACATGCGGAATACTTCCAGCGTGACGTCCTACCGAATCGCGGAAGCCGCCGAGCTGCTCGGGGTCAGCGACGACACCGTACGCCGATGGATCGACGCCGGGCGGCTCGCGGCCGACGCCTCCTCCGGGCCGGCGGTCGTCGCGGGCACCGACCTGGCCGCCCTCGCCCGGTCCCTGGCCGATCAGCCCCACCGGGTGCCGGATCGCGCCACCGCCGTGAGCGCCCGCAACCGTCTGGAGGGGATCGTGACGCGGGTCCTGCTCGACACCGTGATGGCGCAGGTCGAGGTCACCTGCGGCCCGTACCGCATGGTCTCCCTGATGAGCGCCGAGGCCGCCGCCGAGCTGGGTCTCGAGCCCGGCGTCCGCGCCATCGTGTCCGTCAAGTCCACGAACGTCGTCCTGGAGCGCCCGTGAGGCGCACGCCCGCCGTCCTGCTCGCCCTGCTCGCCCTGCTGCCCCTGACCGCGTGCGGCGGGAGTGGCAAGACCACGCTCACGGTGCTGGCCGCGTCGTCCCTCACGGAGACCTTCACCCAGCTGGGGCAGGAGTTCGAGAGCCGGCACCCCGATGTCACGGTGCGGTTCGCCTTCGACTCCTCGGCGACGCTGGCCCAGCAGGCCGTCGGCGGGGCGCCCGCCGACGTGCTCGCCACCGCCGACACGACGACGATGGACAGCGCCAGGGCCGTGCAGGCCGGCACTCCGAAGGTGTTCGCCACCAACGTCATGGTGTTGGCGACGCCGGCCGACAACCCTGCGCACCTCACCTCGTTCGCCGACCTCGACCGGGGCTCGGTCAAGTACGTCGTGTGCGTGCCCACCGCGCCGTGCGGCATCGTCGCCCAGGCGCTGCTCGCGCAGGACCACATCACGGCCAAGCCGGTGAGCACCGAGGTCGACGTGAAGTCGGTGCTGGCGAAGGTCACCGAGGGCGAGGCCGACGCCGGCCTCGTCTACACCACCGACGCGATCGCGGCCGGCAGCCAGGTCACGCACCTGCCGATCCCGGGGTCGTCGAAGCAGACGACCACCTACCCGATCGTGGCCCTCGACCAGGCGAAGCACGCCGACCTGGCCCAGCAGTTCGTCGACCTGGTCACCGGCCCGACCGGCCAACAGGTGCTCGCTCGGGCCGGCTTCGGCAAGCCGTGAGCGCCTCGGGACCACCTCGGCTCGGACGAGCGCCGCTGGTGCTGGTCGCCCCGGCCGCGCTCGCGGCGCTGCTGCTCGCCGTACCCATGGTCACGCTGGTCCTCGACACGCCCTGGAGCGACTTCGTCGACCAGGTGACCTCCCACCCCGTGCTCGACGCGCTCCGGATCACGGCCCTCGCGTCCCTGGCCACCGTCGTCGCCTGCCTGCTCCTCGGCACGCCGCTGGCCTGGCTGCTCGCTCGGATCGAGTTCCCGGGGCGCTCCCTGCTCCGGGCCGTCGTGACCGTGCCGCTGGTGCTGCCTCCTGTGGTGGCGGGGGTCGCTCTGGTCACCGCGCTCGGTCGCTCCGGAGTGATCGGGCGCGCGCTCGACCGGGGGTTCGGAGTGACCATCCCCTACACGACCCTCGCCGTGGTGATCGCCCACACCTTCGTCTCCATGCCGTTCTACGTGCTCAGCGTGGAGGGCGCGCTGCGCTCGACCGGGGAGGAGTACGACGCGGTGGCGGCATCGCTCGGCGCCGACCGGTGGACCACCTTCCGGCGGGTGACGCTGCCGCTCGCGCTGCCCGGCGTGGTGGCCGGCGCGGCGCTGGCCTGGGCCCGCTCGCTCGGTGAGTTCGGGGCCACCATCACGTTCGCCGGCAACTATCCGGGCACCACCCAGACGATGCCGTCGCTGATCTACACCGAGCTGCAGTCCGACCCGCTCGTCGCCCGCACGCTCAGCATGGTCCTGCTCGTCATGTCGATCGGCGTGCTCGCGCTGCTCCGCAACCGCTGGCTGACCCGGCCATGAGAACCCCGACGAGCGCCCTCGAGATCGACGTCACCGTGCCCGGCCGACTGCAGGCCGCCGCATCCGCGGCGGCGGGCGAGGTGGTGGCCGTGATCGGCCCGAACGGCGCCGGCAAGTCGACGCTGCTGCGCGCGCTGGCCGGACTGGTGGCGAGCGACGGCGAGATCCGCGTCGACGACGCGTCCTGGTCGGCACCGCATCGTCCCGTGCGTGACCGCTCGGTGGGCCTGTCCTTCCAGGACCAGCTGCTCTTCCCCCACCTCAGCGCCCTCGACAACGTGGCCTTCGGACCACGCAGCCGCGGGGTCTCCCGCCAGGCGGCCCGGGCGACGGCCCAGGAGTGGCTCGACCGCTTCGGCGTCGGCGACCTCGCCCTGCGCCGACCCCGCGAGCTGTCCGGCGGCCAGGCGCAACGCGTCTCGATCGCCCGCGCCCTGGCGACCGAGCCGCGACTGCTGCTCCTCGACGAGCCGTTCGCCGGTCTCGACGTAGGTGTCGCCACCGGTCTGCGCATCGAGCTGGCGCGCCACCTCTCGTCGTACGACGGGGTGACGCTGCTGGTCACCCACGACGCCATCGACGCGCTGACCCTCGCCGACCAGGTCTGGGTGCTCGACCGGGGCCGGCTGGCGCAGGTGGGCCCGCCGCGGGAGGTCGCGGCGCAGCCGCTCACCGACCACGTGGCCAGGCTCGTCGGCCTCAACGTGCTCTCCCTGGGTGACCGCTTCATGTCGTTCAGCCCGCGGGTCGTGACGGTGTCGCTCGCCGAGCCGGCCGGGTCGGCCCGCCACCGCTGGCAGGGTGTCGTGACCAGCCTCGCGCCGCACGGCGACGC
>JBAUWD010000433.1:0-2268 GCA_049583575.1 Nocardioides sp. | reverse complement strand
GCACGCGGCCGTCCGCGCGCCGCCCTCGGACGGCCCGGTTCGCCTGGCTGGAGAGCACGGAGCCGTTGCTCTGGTGGCAGAGGGCCGAGCCCGCGCTCTGGTACGACAACAGCGAGGCGACCGACATCGCCGACCCGATCGACCCGGCCGAGGCGAACGAGCCGATGCTGGCGAGCGATCCGACGGAGGCGACGCTGCCGATCGAGAGCACGGAGTCCTGCG
This sequence comes from Nocardioides sp., assembly GCA_049583575.1. Classification (GTDB taxonomy): domain Bacteria; phylum Actinomycetota; class Actinomycetes; order Propionibacteriales; family Nocardioidaceae; genus Nocardioides. The sequence goes on along the minus strand of JBAUWD010000433.1, from coordinate 2,046 downwards.
AGCAGATCGAGAGGAGCGAGTTCTCCGACCGGAGCGACCACACGCGCGGCAGCCTAGCGCCCGGCAGCCGAGCGCCCGGCAGCAGCAGATCGCGCCCCGGAGTGCTCCGCGGCCGGCGTCGATGTCGGTGCCGTGCGCAAGGATGGGCCGGTGCCGTCCCCACAGCCGGCGCTGGACCGGTTCAGCGCGCCGACCCGCGAGTGGTTCCGGGCGGCGTTCGCCGAGCCGACCCCCGCGCAGGCCGGTGCGTGGACGGCGATAGCCCAGGGTCGCCATGCCCTCGTGGTCGCGCCGACCGGCTCGGGCAAGACGCTCTCGGCGTTCCTGTGGGCGATCGACCGGCTGCTGTCGGAACCCACCGCCGACCGGCGTGATCGCGGCACCCGCGTGCTCTACATCTCCCCGCTCAAGGCACTGGCCGTCGACGTCGAGCGCAACCTGAGGTCACCCCTGATCGGCATCCGCCAGACCGGTGAGCGGCTCGGCCTGCGACTCCCGGAGATCTCGGTCGGCATCCGCTCGGGCGACACCCCGGCCGCCGAGCGCCGTACCCTCGCGCGCACGCCGCCCGACATCCTGATCACCACGCCCGAGTCCCTGTTCCTGATGCTCACCAGCCAGGCCCGCGACAGCCTGCGCCACGTCGAGACGGTGATCGTCGACGAGGTCCACGCCGTCGCCGGCACCAAGCGCGGGGCCCACCTCGGGCTCAGCCTCGAGCGGCTCGATGCTCTGCTCCTCGACCCGGCCCAGCGGATCGGCCTGTCGGCGACGGTCCGCCCGCTCGAGGAGGTCGCGCGGTTCCTCGGCGGCACCGCACCGGTGGAGACCGTGGCTCCGCTGTCTGTGAAGCAGTGGGACCTCAAGGTCGTCGTCCCCGTCGAGGACATGACCGCCCCCGCGCCGTACGACGATGCCGCCGAGGACGCGGACAACCGGGCGGCCGCCTCGATCTGGCCACACGTGGAGAGCCACGTCGCGGACCTCATCGCGCAGCACCGGTCGACGATCGTCTTCGCCAACTCGCGGCGGCTCGCCGAGCGGCTGACCGCGCGGCTCAACGAGATCGCAGCCGAGCGGTCCGGTGCCGAGACCGGGCCCGAGGGCGACCACGGCCTCCCCCAGCCGGCCCAGATCATGGCGCAGTCCGGGGCGTCGTACGGCGCGCCTCCGGTGATCGCCAAGGCCCACCACGGCTCGGTGTCGAAGGAGCAGCGGGCCCTCATCGAGGACGACCTGAAGCGTGGTCGCCTGCCGTGCGTGGTCGCCACCAGCAGCCTCGAGCTCGGCATCGACATGGGCGCGGTCGACCTCGTGATCCAGATCGAGTCGCCGCCCAGCGTCGCGAGCGCGCTGCAGCGCGTCGGCCGCGCGGGTCACCAGGTGGGCGAGGTCAGTCGGGGGGTGCTCTTCCCCAAGCATCGCGGCGACCTGGCCCAGACGGCGGTCGCGGTCGAGCGGATGCGCACCGGCCTGATCGAGTCGATGCGCATCCCGAGCAACCCGCTCGACGTCCTCGCCCAGCAGATCGTGTCGATGGTGGCGATGGAGGCCTGGTCGGTCGACGAGCTGTTCGCGCTCGTGCGCCGCTCCGCGTCGTACACCCAGCTGCCGCGGGGGGCCTTCGACGCGACACTCGACCTGCTGAGCGGCCGCTACCCGAGCGACGAGTTCGCCGAGCTGCGACCCCGGGTCGTGTGGGACCGCGTGACCGGGCAGCTGACCGGTCGGCCGGGTGCCCAGCGGCTCGCCGTCACCAGCGGCGGCACCATCCCCGACCGCGGGCTGTTCGGAGTGTTCCTGGTCTCGGGTTCGACCACCGAGGGCTCCGGTCCCGGGCGGCGCGTGGGCGAGCTCGACGAGGAGATGGTCTACGAGTCCCGGGTGGGCGACGTCTTCGCCCTCGGAGCGACCAGCTGGCGCATCGAGGACATCACCCACGACCGGGTGCTGGTCAGCCCCGCGCCCGGCGTCCCCGGGCGGCTGCCCTTCTGGAAGGGCGACGCCCTCGGCCGTCCGGCCGAGCTCGGCGAGGCGATCGGGGCC
>JBAUWD010000432.1:0-2766 GCA_049583575.1 Nocardioides sp. | reverse complement strand
GCCTCGGCCACGGCCGCCAGCGGCGCGGACGAGGCGCCGTTCTCGAGCAGCCGGCGCCAGCGCGCCCGGGAGTACGACGCCGGCCGGGTGGTCCGCACGAAGTCGTGCAGCAGCCGTGCGAACCGCTCCGGATGGTCCTTGTGCGGGAAGTGGCCGGCGTTGGGCATGATCTCGACCCGCGCCTTGGGCGCCAGCTCTGCCGCCCGCGCGGCGTGGCTGGTGGGGATGACGCGGTCCTCGTCGCCCCAGATCACGCACATCGGCATCGCCTCGGTGAGGTAGGCGCGGTCGGCCATCGTCACGATCTGCCCCTGCCAGTCGACGACCGCGCGTACGACGTGCCGGATGGCCGCGCGCGCCGCGGGTTCCCGGAAGGACTGGTAGATCTCGGCGACCTCGTCGAAGTCGCGGAACTCCTTGATGCCGGTGCGCGAGAGGGCGCGCAGCCCCGCACCACCGAGGTGGCGTGCCCCGGGCAGCGTCAGCAGGCCCATGACCTGGTGGAAGCCAGGGGTGGTGATCGCGCGGATCGCCGTGGACACCTCGGGCCCCAGGCCACCGGACCCGACCAGGACGAGCCGCTCGGTGCGCTCGGGGAACTGGTAGGCGAACTGCATCGCGACGCCGCCGCCGAAGCTGTGGCCGACGACGGTCACCTTGTCGACGCCCAGCACGGTGAGCAGGTCGCGCATCCCGTTGGCGAAGCCTCCGACGCTGTAGTCGGCGCGCGGCTTGTCGGACGCCCCGTGACCCAGCAGGTCGGGAGCGATCACCGTGTAGCGCCGGGCCAGCATGTCGACGACCGGGAGCCAGGTCGTGTGGTTGGCACCGAGACCGTGCAGGAGGAGCAGGGCGGGCCCGGAGCCGAGCCGCACGAAGGCCCGACGATGGCCGTGGATGGTCACGTACTGCACTCGGTGCTGGCGCATCCGCAGATCGGCCTCCTGGTCGTGGTCCTTCCGGATTCAACCAGACGTACCCCCGGTTCGTCAGTGGGTCACCCGCCGTTCACCGGGGTTCCGCCTCCCGTCGACGGGCCGCGCCGGCGATCGGTCCGGGCCCTCACGCACTAGGGTCGGGTCGTGAGCGTGCGCGCCGTACCGCAGCCGCCGCCGGCGGGCGGCGGGTCTCGGGAGCGCGCCGCCGAGGCGCTGCGACGTGCCACCGGCTCCCTGAGCTCGACGGCGATGTCGCGGATGCTCACCGACATGGCCTGGTTCGCCGAGCTCAGCGCCGAGAGCCGTTCGTGGGTCGGCCAGATCCTGCAGGCGGGCATCCAGGGGTTCGTGGACTGGTTCCGCGCGGACGACGACGACGCGTCCCCCGGTGACCTCGCCGGCGCCGTGTTCGGCGCGGCTCCACGCACGCTGACCGGCGTCATCACGCTCGGGCAGACCGTCGACCTGGTCCGGCTAGGCATCGAGGTGGTCGAGTCGCACGTCGACGAGATCGTCGACCCCGCCGACGCACCCGCCGTCCATGCCGCCGTGCTCCGCTACGCACGCGAGGTGGCGTTCGCCACGGCAGAGGTGTACGCGCGCGCCGCCGAGGCCCGGGGCGCCTGGGACGCCCGTCTCGAGGCGCTGGTGGTCGACTCGGTGCTGCGCGCCGAGGCCGACGAGGCGGTCGCGTCGCGAGCCAGCGCGCTGGGCTGGGTGCACCGTGGTGGAGTGGTCGTCGTGCTCGGCAGCGTGCCGTCGCCACGGAGCGAGGACCTCTTCGAGCAGGTACGCCGTGCCGCCCGGGCCGCCGGCGTCGACGCACTGTGTGCCACCCAGGGCGACCGGCTGGTGGTGATCCTCGGTGGGGTCGAGGACCCCGACAAGGCGGCGCACGCGGTGGTCCGCTACTTCGGGGACGGCGCCGTCGTGGTCGGTCCCCTGACCGACGACCTGACGTCGGCCCACGTCTCCGCCCGGGCCGCGCTGTCCGGGCTGCGGGCCGCCGTGGGCTGGCCCGACGCGCCGCGACCCGTGGGCAGCGACGACCTCCTTCCCGAGCGGGTGCTGGCGGGCGACGGCCACGCCCGACGCCACCTCGTGGACGAGGTGTTCGTGCCGTTGCGGCAGGCCAAGGACACCCTGATCGACACCTTGTCGACGTACTTCCAGCAGGGCCAGTCGCTCGAGGCCACCGCACGTGCCCTCTACGTGCACCCCAACACCGTGCGCTACCGGCTCCGGCAGGCCGCCGACCTCACCGGCCTCTCGGCCACCGACGCGCGCGAAGGGCTGACGCTGCAGCTGGCGCTCGTCCTGGGGCGTCAGGCGCGACGCGCGACCGACGAACCTTTGTAGGAAACCTACAAAGTTTGCCGGGTGAGTTTCGTGCGCGCCTGACGGGCGTGCGCGACCTCCGACCCGCAAGGCTGGACGGGTGCTCGTCATCGTCGCTCCCGGTCAGGGAGCCCAGACCCCCGGCTTCTTGACTCCGTGGCTGGAGGACCCGACCTTCGCCTCGCGCTTCGGGTGGCTCTCCACCGTCGCCGACCTCGACCTCGCCCACTACGGCACCGAGGCGGACGCCGAGACCATCCGCGACACCAGGATCGCCCAGCCGTTGCTGGTCGCCACCGGCCTGATCGCGGCCCTGGAGCTGTTCCCCCACCCGGCCGACGCCTTCAGCCAGATCGGAGCCGTCGCCGGGCACAGTGTCGGCGAGATCGCGGCGGCCGCAGGCGCGCGGGCGATCACCGCCGAGCAGGCGATGGTGCTGGTCCGCGAGCGGGGCAACGCGATGGCCGAGGCCGCCGCGGCGACCCCCACC
>JBAUWD010000431.1:0-4388 GCA_049583575.1 Nocardioides sp. | reverse complement strand
CAGCTGTGACGGAGCACCCGCGGACGTGACAGGCTGACCCCCATGTCGGTGCGTCGCTGGTCCTGGCTCCCCGTCGCGCTCGCGCTGGCCCTGCTGACCTCGTGCGGCTCCCACTCGTCCCCCGACCTCGGTGACCCGGCGACGGCACTGAAGAACGCCCGGCAGAAGCTCGCCGACACGTCCGGGGTGACGATCGCCCTCACCACCAGCGACCTGCCGAGCGGCGTCCAGGGGCTGAAGGGCGCCTCCGGCACGGTCACCAGTGCCCCGGCGTTCGACGGCACGCTGACGGTGGTCATCTCGGCCGGCACGTTCCCCGTGCCGGTGCGGTCGGTGGGCGGCAAGGTCTACGCCCAGATCCCGCTCACCTTCGGCTGGTCGCAGGTCAACCCGGCCGACTACGGCGCTCCCGACCCGGCTCTCCTGACCAGCGCCACCCAGGGCCTGCCCGCGATCCTGGCCGCGACCACCGGTGCCGAGCAGGGCGGCCAGGTGCGCGGCGGCGTGAACAACAAGGAGGTGCTGACCACCTTCACCGGAGACGTCCCGGCCTCGGCGGCGGCCCACCTCATCCCGGGCGCCAGCGGCGACTTCAAGGCGACGTACGGCCTCGCCTCCGACGGCGAGCTGCGCTCGGCGAGCCTCACCGGCGCGTTCTACAGCGGTCACCCCTCGCTGACCTACTCGCTCACGCTGGAGGGCTACGGCACCAGCAAGGACATCACCGCCCCATGACCTCCCGGGACGGCACCATGAGGGGCCGCCCGGGTGGGTCCGGCACCGGCACCGGGCCGCGGCTGCTGCTGGGGCTGGCCGCCGTCGCGGTCGCCTTCGCCGCCGCCGACACCTACGTCGTCGTCCTCGCGCTACCCGACATGATGGCGAGCGTCGGCATCCCGATCGACGAGCTCCAGCGCGGGGCGCCGATCATCTCCGGGTTCCTGCTGGGCTACGTCGCGATGCTGCCGCTGATCGGTCGGATCGCCGACCTGCGGGGCCGACTCCCCGTGCTCGTCGCCGCGCTGGTCCTGTTCGCCGTGGGCTCGCTGGTCACCTCCGTCTCCTACGACCTGCCGACGCTGGTCGCCGGCCGCTTCCTGCAGGGCGTGGGAGGCGGTGGGCTGGTGCCGGCGACGCTCGCCCTGGTCGCCGACCTGTACCCCGTCGACCGGCGCGGCGTACCGCTCGGCATCGTCTCCGGCGTCCAGGAGCTCGGCAGCGTCCTCGGCCCCCTGTACGGCGCGGTGATCCTCGCCGCGTCCGACTGGCGGGTGATCTTCGCGGTCAACCTCGTCGTCGGGGTCGTGCTCGCGCTGCTGGTGCGCTGGTGCGCGCCCCGGCACCCGGACCCGGCGCCCGCACCCTCGCGCCGGCGAGGTCTGCGCACGCTCGACTGGGCCGGCCTGTTCTTCCTGGCCGTCGTCCTCGTCACCGGAGGACTGGTCTTCGTCGAACCGACCCGCCTGGTCAGCGATGTCACGTGGGGGCAGCTGTTCATCCCGGTCTCGGGCTCCGGACGGTGGACGACGCCGCTCGGCCTGGTCACGGTCGCGGCCGCGCTGCTGCTGCTCGTGCGGTGCTGGACGGCGCGCCGGCCGCTGGTCGACCTGCGCGGCTGGTGGGCGACCGTCCGCGCGGCCGACCTCCCGGGAGCGCTCTTCCTGGCCGTCGCCCTGGCCGGGATCATCCTCGCCTTCTCGACGGCCGACCCCCGCATCCAGGTCTTCGCCCCACAGGGCTGGTGGTACCTCCTCGGCGCCGGCGTCGCGGCCGTCGTCCTGGTGTGGCACCTCCGCACCGAGGAGTCGCCGCTGGTCCCGCGCGGCGCGCTCCGTCGTACGCCGGCCTGGGGGTCGCTGCTGGTCAGCCTCTTCGTCGGCGCTGCCCTGATCGCCGCCCTCATCGACATCCCGATCTTCGCGCGCACCACCGTCTACCCCGACTCCCAGCTGCTCGCCGCACTCGTCCTGGTCCGGTTCCTCGTGGCGCTGCCGGTCGGCGCCGTCGTCGGCGGCTACCTGACCCGATCCCTGCCGGCCGGCGTCGTCGCCGCCGCCGGCATGGTGCTGGCCGCGTTCGGCTTCGTGCTGATGAGCCACTGGGGCCTGACCACCCTGTCGCAGGGCTCGGCGAACGTGTCGCTGCTCGCCGGCGGCTTCGGCTTCGGCCTCGCCCTGGCCCCGGTCAACGCCGCCGTCCTCGCCACCACCGACGGCGCGGTCCACGGCCTCGCGAGTGCCGGGGTCGTGGTCGCCCGGATGGTCGGGATGCTGGTCGGCATCTCGGCGCTCACCACGATCGGGCTGCGCCGCTACTACGCCGAGACGCGCGACCTGCCGCCGCCCCTGCAGGTGTGCGGCGGCTCCACGAGCCGGTGCGACGCCTTCGACAACCTGCTGCGTCACGCCGGCATCGCGCAGGAGCACACCGTCTTCGGCGGAGCCGCGGTCTGCTGCGTCGTCGCGGCCGTCCTCGCGCTCGTGCTCTTCCGCGGGGCACCGACCCGGGCGCTACCCTCCCATCCGTGGATGACCGACCCGGGCCCTTCGATGACCTGATCGCCGCCAACGCGTCGTACGCCGAGTCCTTCGACGAAGGGGACTTCGACGGCGTCGCCCACGCGGGGGTGGCGATCGTGACCTGCATGGACTCCAGGATCGACCCGTTGCGCATGCTCGGGCTCGGCCACGGTGACGCCAAGATCTTCCGCAACCCCGGTGGTCGCGTCACGCCTCAGGCGATGGAGGCGCTCGTGCTCGGCGTCCACCTCCTCGGGGTCGACCGGATCCTGGTCATCCCCCACACCCGCTGCGCGATGGCGAGCTCGACGGAGGCCGAGCTCCATGCCCGGGTCTCGGCCTCGGCCGGCGTCGACGCCAGCTGGCACCCGTTCCACGTGGTCACCGACCAGCTCTCCGCACTCGCCGACGACGTCCACCAGGTGCGCTCCCACCCGCTGATCCCGGACACCGTCCAGGTGGGCGGCTTCCTGTACGACGTGGACACGGGCCGGATCGCCCGACAGGTGTGAACGTAGGGTCGAGCCATGACCCGACATGCTCTTGTCACCGGCGGTGGCACCGGCCTCGGACTCGCGGTCACCCGGCGCCTCGTCGCCGACGGGCTCCACGTGACCATCGTCGGCCGCCGCCGCAACGTCCTCGACGAGGCCGCCGCCGGACTCGGTCCCTCGGTCTCGGTGCACGTCGCCGACGTCACGGATCCCGCCGCGGTCGCGGGGCTCGTCGAAGCGCTGCCCGAGACTCTCGACGTCCTGGTCCTCAACGCCGGGGGCAACGCCCCCACCACCGGCCGGACGCTCACCGCACTCGCCGACGACTGGGTCGCCGACTATCGGCTCAACGTCGTGTCGGCGGTGCTGGTGACCGAGGCGCTGCTCCCCCGGCTGCCGCGACCCGGCGGCCGGGTCATCGCGATGTCATCGGTCGCGGCGCTGCGCGGGGCGGGCTCTTACGGCGCGGCCAAGGGCGCGCTCAACGTCTGGGTCACCGACCTCGCCGCCCGCCTGGCGCCCGAGGGGATCACCGCCAACGCCGTCGCTCCCGGGTTCATCCCCGAGACCGGCTTCTGGGACGGCAAGCGGACACCGGAGATCGTGCAGGGCCGGATCGCCCGGATCCCGATGGGCAGGTCGGGCACGCCTGACGAGGTGGGCGCCCTGGTGGCCTACCTCGCCTCCCCGGAGGCCGGGTTCACCACCGGACAGGTGGTCGGCATCCACGGCGGCACGGTGCTGGCCCGGCTCTGACGCCGCCGCGGTCGGGCGTGGACGGGCGAACGGCCGCGGAGGACACTGGGGGTGTGCCTCTGCTGGAACGCGAGTCGCAGCTCGCCTCGCTGCGCCAGTACGCCGCGGAGGCGCGCCGCCGCGACGGCCGGCTCGTGCTGGTCTCGGGCGAGGCCGGGGTCGGCAAGTCCGCCCTGGTCGAGGAGCTCCAGGGCGAGCTCACCGACGCGACCTGGGTCTGGGGCTCGTGCGACGGTCTGTTCACCCCTCGTCCGCTGGCTCCGTTGCACGACATCGCACGAACGGTCGGTGGTGAGCTGCTGCAGTCGATGCGCGACGGCTCCACGCGTGACGAGGTGTTCGACGCGACGCTGCGCTGGCTCGAGGACGCGTCGGACCTGGTCGTCCTCGTGGTCGACGACGTGCAGTGGGCCGACGACGCCACGCTCGACCTGATCCGCTTCCTGGGCCGGCGGGTGCGCGCCCTCCCGGTGCTGCTGCTCGTCACCTTCCGTGACGACGCCCTCGCGCCCAGCGATCCGCTGCGGGTGGCCCTCGGCGAGCTGTCGGGGCTCCGCTACACCCGGCGGATCGACCTGCCCCCGCTCACGGCAGCCGGCGTGCGCCGGCTGGCCGAGGG
>JBAUWD010000430.1:0-14396 GCA_049583575.1 Nocardioides sp. | reverse complement strand
GAAGGCGCCGGCCCACAAGGCGCCGGCCCGGAAGGCGGCGAAGAAGGGATCGGCCGCACCGGCCAGCCTGCCGGTCCTGCCCGGTGAGAAGCCCTGGACCAAGGCCGAGGTGGACGAGGTGCTCGGCGACCTGCGCGACGACCGGGCGCGCGTGGTCCGCACCCTCACCTCGCAGGAGGCGGAGCTTGCGGGACTGATGCGCGACGCCGGCGACGGTGCCGGGCACGACCAGGCCGACATGGGCGCCACCAGCTTCGAGCGCGACCAGGAGCTCACCCTCGTCAACAACGAGCGCGAGAAGCTGGCGCAGATCGACCGCGCCCTGGCGCGGCTCGCCGACGGCACCTACGGCACGTGCGAGTCCTGCGGCAACCCCATCGGCAAGGGTCGGGCCATGGCGTTCCCGCGTGCCACACTGTGCCTGACATGCAAGCAACGCGAGGAACGCCGCTGAGCTCCACCGACCCCGCCGCGGACGATCATCCGGCGGCACCCACCAACCACCGGGTGGTCTTCGTCCTCGTGGCACTGGCGGCGTACGCCCTCGACCTCGGCACCAAGGTGCTCGCCGTCCACCGGCTCACCGACCACCAGCCGGTCGACGTCGTCGGTGGCCTGCTGCGGCTCGAGCTGGTGCGCAACCCGGGCGCCGCCTTCAGCACCGGTACGTCGTACACGCTGCTGCTCTCCCTGATCGCGCTGCTGGCCGCAGGCGTGGTGATCCGGTTCGGCCGGCGGCTCGGTGACCGCACCTGGGCGGTGGCGCTGGGGCTGCTGCTCGCCGGGGTGTGTGGCAACCTCACGGACCGCGTGTTCCGTGAGCCGGGAGTTCTGCGCGGTCACGTCGTCGACTTCCTCGAGCTGCCGCACTGGCCGGTCTTCAACGTCGCGGACATGCTGATCGACGCGGCGGTGGTCCTGATCATCCTGCAGACCTGGCGCGGCATCGGGGTCACCGGCGCCCGCAGCGAGCGAGCCTCGTGACCGACGCGGGCGCGGTGACCGGCTCCTCCGGGCAACGGGTGGTCATGATCCCCGAGGGGCTCGCCGGTGAGCGGCTCGACTCGGCGATGGCGAGGATGTTCGGCTTCTCGCGCACCCACGCGGTGTCACTGATCAGCGAGGGCCACGTGCAGCTCGACGGCGCGGTCGCGATGAAGAGCGACCGCGTGCACGCCGGCTCCCTGCTCGACGTGACGCTTCCGGCGGTGGTCGACCGCCTGGCGGTCGAGCCCGAGCTGGTCGAGGGCATCCGCATCATCCACGACGACGACTCGATCGTGGTGGTCGACAAGCCGGTCGGGATCGCGGTCCATCCCTCGCCGGGCTGGACCGGCCCCACGGTGGTGGGGCACCTGGCCGCGGCCGGCTACCGCATCGCCACGAGCGGGGCATCCGAGCGGCAGGGGATCGTGCAGCGCCTCGACGTCGGTACGTCGGGAGTGATGGTGATCTGCAAGGGGGAGCGGGCCTACTCGGTGCTCAAGAACGCCTTCCGCCACCGCACGGTCGACAAGGTCTACCACGCCCTGGTGCAGGGGCATCCCGACCCGCTCGCCGGCACCATCGACGCGCCCATCGGACGTCACCCGCGGGCCGACTACAAGTTCGCGGTGATGGCCGACGGACGCCACAGCGTCACCCACTACGAGACCCTCGAGGCCCATCGCTTCGCGTCGCTGCTCGAGATCCATCTCGAGACCGGGCGGACCCACCAGATCCGCGTCCACATGGCAGCGCTGAAGCATCCCTGTGTCGGCGACCTGACGTACGGCGCCGACCCCACGCTGTCCAAGCGGGTCGGGCTGGAGCGGCAGTGGCTGCACGCCACCCGGCTGGGGTTCGAGCACCCCGACACGGGGGAGTACGTCGAGTTCGAGTCGCCCTATCCCGACGACCTGGCCCATGCGCTCGAGGTCATCCGTGACGCGCACTGACGAGGTGACCGTGCGCCCGGCCACGGTCGACGACGCGGACGCGGTGGCCGACCTCTACACGGCGGCCCGGGTCCACGCCGTACCCCAGATGCCGCCCGCGCTGCACACCAACGCCGAGGACCGCGCGTACGTCGCGCGGCGGGTGACCGAGCCCGACGTCACGATCTGGGTCGCCGAGCGGGACGGCGAGCTGCTCGGGTTCGCGTCGTGCACGCCGACCTTCCTCGACGGCCTGTACGTGCGCCCGGACCGCAAGGGCCAGGGCATCGGCTCGTTGCTGCTCGACGTGGTCGAGGCGACCCATGGCGACGGCTACGAGCTCTGGGTGTTCGCGAGCAACACCGGTGCCCGCCGGCTCTACGAGCGGCGGGGACTGGTGGAGGTGGAGCGGACGGACGGGTCGGGCAACGAGGAGAAGGCCCCCGACGTCCGGATGGCCTGGCGGCCCTGACGCGCACGACGTAGGGAGGTGTCTGGTGGACGATCGCACGCTGATCCTGCTGCGGCACTCGAAGTCCGACTGGTCGACCGGTGCGGACGACCTACGTCGGCCGCTGGCGAGGCGCGGTCTGCGCCAGGCTCCCCAGGCCGGTCGGTGGCTGGCCGCGAACGTCGGCCGGATCGACCTCGCCGTCGTCTCGCCGGCCGAGCGCACCCGAGCCACCTGGGAGCTCGTGTCGGCGGAGCTGGCGGTCGCGCCGCCGAGACGCTACGACGAGCGGATGTACGCCGCCTCGGGACGCACGCTCCTGGCGGTGGTCCGGGAGCTGACCGACGATCTCGGGACCGTGGTGCTGGTCGGTCACAACCCCGGTCTCGAGGACCTGGTGACGACCGTGACCGGCCGGTGGGTGCGCCTGCCGACGTCTGCCGTCGCCGTGCTGTCGGTACCGGGTGCCTGGTCGTCGGTCGGCGGGTCCACCGCCGAGCTCCGGGCCTCGGGTCGCCCTCCGGCGCCATCGTCGGGCACCGGCTGAGCGAGCGCGGGGTCCCCGTGGGGGTCGGTGACCACCGTTTCATCAGGTGACCCTGGTGAAGCGTCGCCTCGCCAGCTGAACTCACCGTGTGAAGCGCAGGTTCGACCACTTCTCATGGTGAAGCGGTGGTCAGCGCAGCCGACCGCCCGGCCCGCCCTCGGGACCTCTCCACGGTCCCTCAGCCCACCGCCCGCTCGACGAGGGCGACGAGCCTCTTCTCATCCGCCGGAGTCAGGGTCTTCAGGGCGAACTCGGTGGCCCACATGTTCCCGTCGTCCAGCGCCGCCACGTCGCTGAAGCCGAGGGTGGCGTAGCGGACCTTGAACTTGTCCGCCGGCTTGAAGAAGCACAGCACCTTGCCGTCCTTGGCGTACGCCGGCATCCCGTACCACGTCTTCACGGCCAGGTCCGGAGCCGTCCCGGTGACGATGGCGTGGACGCGTTCGGCGAGGACGCGGTCGGCCTTCGGCATCTCGGCGATCTTGTCGAGGCACGCCTGTGCCTCCTCGGCCGACTTCGCAGCCCCACGACCGCCCGCTCGCCTGATCTCCTCCGCGTGCGCCTTCATCGCGGCCCGCTCCTCCGCGGTCCAGCCGTCGGTGCCGGTCTCGTTGGTGGTGCTCTGCTCGGGTGCCATGTCGCTTCCTCCTGATGGGTTCCTCGGTGGACGTGCCGAGCCTAGGGAGCCTGAGCGGGCCGCCGCTTCTCGAATCCTGACCGGTCGGCGACGTACGACGAGAATGTCCGTGCGCCCTGCCAGAGTGGTCGCAGGTGGTCGACTAGGCTGACGTTCTTCCCCCAGCTGGTCACCCGGCACTCCGACCCGCACGTCGGTGGTCGCCTCCTCGACCTCCTGAGTACCCACCGCTCCGCCCGTTGAGGAGGCCCGCTCCGCCCATGTCGTCCGGCTCCGACTTCGTCCACCTCCACGTGCACACCGAGTACTCCATGCTCGACGGTGCGGCCCGCCTGGACGACCTCTTCCGGCGTACCGGTGAGCTGGGGATGACGAGCATCGCGATGACCGACCACGGCAACGTGTTCGGCGCCTACGACTTCTACTCCAAGGCGACCGCGGCGGGCATCAAGCCCATCATCGGCATGGAGGCCTACGTCACACCCGACACCAGCCGGTTCGAGAAGAAGCGCGTCCGGTGGAACGACGGTGGCGACGACGACGTCAGCGGCTCGGGCGCCTACACCCACATGACGCTGCTGTCGGAGTCGACCGCGGGCATGCACAACCTCTTCCGGCTCTCCAGCCGCGCCAGCATGGAGGGCTACTACTACCAGCCGCGCGCCGACCGCGAGCTCATCGCCGAGTACGCCGCAGGCCTGATCGGCACGACGGGCTGCCCCTCGGGGGAGGTGCAGACCTGGCTCCGCATCGGCGACTACGCCAAGGCGCGCCGGTCCGCGGCCGACTTCCAGGAGATCCTCGGCAAGGACAACTACTTCATCGAGCTGATGGACCACGACCTGGCCATCGAGAAGCGCGTGCGAGACGGGCTCCTCCAGCTCAGCAAGGACCTCGCGATCCCGATGATCGCCACCAACGACTCCCACTACGTCCTCCGCGAGGACGCGACCGACCACGAGCACCTCCTGTGCGTGTCGTCGGGCTCGGTGATGAGCGACCCGAAGCGGTTCCGCCTGGACGGCGACGGCTACTACATCAAGTCGGCCGCCGAGATGCGCGACCTGTGGGAGCACAAGCACGGGCTGAAGGAGGCCTGCGACAACACGCTGCTGATCGCCGAGCGCTGCGAGGTCGGCTTCACCGAGGGCAACGGCACCTACATGCCCCGCTTCCCGGTGCCGCCGGGCGAGACCGAGGAGAGCTGGTTCCGGCGCGAGGTCGCGAAGGGCCTGCTCCACCGCTACCCGGGCGGCGTACCCGCCGCTTCGCGGGAGCGGGCCGAGTTCGAGATGGACGTCATCGTCCAGATGGGCTTCCCCGGCTACTTCCTGGTCGTCTCCGACTTCATCAACTGGGCCAAGGACAACGGCATCCGGGTCGGCCCCGGTCGCGGCTCGGGCGCCGGCTCGATGTGCGCCTACGCGATGCGCATCACCGACCTCGACCCGCTCGAGCACGGTCTGCTCTTCGAGCGCTTCCTCAACCCCGAGCGCCTCTCGATGCCCGACTTCGACATCGACTTCGACGAGCGCCGGCGCAGCGAGGTGATCCGCTACGTCACCGAGAAGTACGGCGAGGACCGCGTCTCGATGATCATCACCTACGGCACGATCAAGGCCAAGCAGGCGGTGAAGGACGCCAGCCGCATCCTCGGCTACCCCTTCGCGATGGGCGACCGCATCACCAAGGCCATGCCCGCGGCGGTGATGGGCAAGGACATCCCGCTCAAGGAGATCTTCGACCCGGAGCACCGCCGCTACGGCGAGGGCGGGGAGTTCCGCACGCTCTACGACAGCGACCACGACGTCAAGACCGTCGTCGACACCGCGATCGGGCTCGAGGGTCTCAAGCGGCAGTGGGGCGTGCACGCCGCCGGCGTGATCATGTCGAGCGAGCCGCTCATCGACATCATCCCGCTGATCCGGCGTCCCCAGGACGGCGCGATCATCACCCAGTTCGACTACCCGATGTGCGAGCACCTCGGGCTGATCAAGATGGACTTCCTGGGGCTGCGCAACCTCACCGTCCTCGACGACGCCGTCACGAACATCCGGCTCAACCGCGGCGAGACTGTCGTCGTGGAGGACCTCCCGCTCACCGACCCGGCGACGTACGCACTGATGGCGCGTGGCGACACGCTGGGCGTCTTCCAGCTGGACGGCGGCCCGATGCGGGCCCTGCTGCGCTCCATGCGGCCCGACCAGTTCGCCGACATCTGCGCGGTCGGCGCGCTCTACCGCCCCGGCCCGATGGGCATGGACTCCCACAACAAGTACGCCCGCCGCAAGACCGGCCGCGAGCCGATCGAGCCGATCCATCCCGAGCTCGCCGAGCCCCTCGCCGAGATCCTCGACGAGACCTACGGCCTGACCGTCTACCAGGAGCACGTGCTCGCGATCGTGCAGAAGGTCGCCGGCTACTCCCTCGGCCAGGCCGACCTGCTGCGCAAGGCGATGGGGAAGAAGAAGCGCGAGATCCTGGACGCCGAGTTCGTGCCGTTCGAGGCGGGGATGGCCGCCAACGGCTACTCCGAGAGCGCGGTCCGGACGCTCTGGGACATCCTGGTGCCGTTCAGCGACTACGCGTTCAACAAGGCGCACGCCGCGGCGTACGGACTGGTGTCCTACTGGACGGCCTACCTCAAGGCCAACTACCCCGCCGAGTACATGGCCGCGCTCCTGACGTCCGTCAAGGACGACAAGGACAAGATGGCGATCTACCTCAACGAGTGCCGGCGGATGAAGATGCGGGTGCTGCCGCCCGACGTCAACGAGTCCGCGGCGACCTTCACCCCGGTCGGTGGCGACATCCGCTTCGGCCTGACCGCGATCCGCAACGTCGGTGCCAACGTCGTCGACAGGATCGTCGAGGCCCGCGAGCAGGAGGGCCGGTTCACCGACTTCAACGACTTCATGGCCAAGGTTCCGGCGCTCGTCTGCAACAAGCGGGTGATCGAGTCGCTGGTGAAGGGTGGGGCCTTCGACGAGATGGGTCACGGCCGCCGGGCGCTCGTCGCGGTCCACGAGCAGGCCGTCGACCAGTACGTCGAGACCAAGCGCAACGAGGCGATCGGTCAGGACTCCCTCTTCGGCGGCCTCGACGACCTCGAGTCCGGGTTCGGGATGGCCATCGAGGTCCCGGACGTCGACGAGTGGGACAAGATGACCCTGCTCGGCCACGAGCGC
The DNA here is from genome assembly GCA_049583575.1 of Nocardioides sp. GTDB lineage: Bacteria > Actinomycetota > Actinomycetes > Propionibacteriales > Nocardioidaceae > Nocardioides. The sequence goes on along the minus strand of JBAUWD010000430.1, from coordinate 7,657 downwards.
GAGATGCTCGGCCTCTACGTCTCCGACCACCCGCTGCTCGGCCTCGAGCACCTCCTGGCCGGAGCCAGCGACTGCAGCATCGGTCAGCTGCTGCTCGACGAGGAGCGTTCCGACGGCAGCGCCATCACGATCACCGGGCTGATCACGTCGATCCAGCGCAAGATCACCCGCAAGGGCGACACCTGGGCGGTCGTGACCGTCGAGGACCTCGGCGGCGGGATCGACGTCCTGATGTTCCCCGGCACCTACCAGCTGGCGGGGAGCCTGCTCTCCGAGGACGCGATCGTCACGGTGCGGGGAAAGCTCTCGCGCAGCAAGGACCAGCCGGAGATCCGGGCCGAGGAGGTCACGCTGCCCGACCTCACCGACGACCGCACCGGCCCGGTCGTGGTGAGCATGCCGATCACCCGGTGCACGCCCCCGGTGGTCGACCAGCTCAAGGAGGTGCTGCGCACCCATCCCGGCGTCAGCGAGGTCCACCTGCGACTGCTCGGACGCGAGCAGACGACGGTGATGCGGGTCGACGACGGGCTGCGGGTGGCGGCGGGGGCTCCGCTCTTCGCCGACCTCAAGCAGCTCCTGGGCCCGGGGTGCCTGAGCGGATGAGTCCCGAGAAGCCCTCACTCCTCCGCCCGCTCGTGCTGGTCGTCCTCGTGCTGGTCGCGTATGCGCTGGTCGGAGTGGTCGCCGGCATCGTCTGGGAGCGGGTCTGGACCCCGCCGGCGGAGATCGTGCAGCAGCACCAGCCCTACTACGTCGACTACGGATCGTTGCGGCGGGTCTTCACCGGCACCGGCCTCTACGTCCTCGTCGGCGGCGTCGCCAGCGCCGTCGTCTCGCTGGTGGTCAGCCTGCTCAGCCGGCGACGCGAGCTGTTCACCCTGCTCGCCGTCGTGCTCGGTTCGACCACCGCCGCGCTGCTGATGTGGAAGGTCGGGGTCCACGTCGGGCCAGCCGACCCGAAGGCTGCCGCGGCCACGGCCGCCGACAACACCCTGCTCCCGGGCAGCCTCGCCGTGAGCGGACGCAGCCCCTACCTGATCTGGCCGATGACGTCGTTGTTCGTGCTCGCCCTGGTCTTCTTCGCCTGGCCCGGAGCGCGTCCGGCCGACCCCGACCCGCCGGCGGGCGAGCCGCACCACACCGAAGCACAGGTGACGGACGCTCCTCGCGGGTAGGCTCCCGCCGCAGGCGCCGGACGGGCGCTGTCACCACGGGGAGCCTCACGATGTCCGACCACCAGCCGCCCAGCGGCATGCCCGAATACCTCGACTCCGGCCATCCCGCGCCCCTGCCGCCGGTCTTCTCGGAGGCCCCACCGCCGCGCCGGAGCCGTCGAACCACGTGGTGGATGGCGGGCGGGATCGTCGGCCTCCTCGCCCTCGGCGCCGGTGCGTGGGCGGCGCTGAGCTTCTTCCGGCAGGGCCCCCAGCCCGCCGAGGCGTTGCCGGCCTCGACGATCGCCTATGTCGGCGTCGACCTCGACCCGAGCGGCAGCCAGAAGATCGATGCGTTCCGGACGCTGAACAAGTTCCCGGCCTTCAAGGACAAGATCGGGATCCACAGCACCGACGACGTGCGCCGCAAGATCGGCGAGGCGATCATCGAGAGCACCGGCTGTGACCTGACCTACGACGCCGACATCGACCCGTGGCTCGGCGACCGGGCCGCGTTCGCCGCGGTGGACCTCGCAGACGCGACGCCCGACGTGGTCGTCGTCGTCCAGGTCAAGGACGACGCCAAGGCCGAGAGCGGCCTCCACCAGCTGGCCACCTGCGGCGATCACCCGGTCACCGACCTCGGGTACGACGTGCACGACGGGTGGGCGGTCCTCGCCCGGTCGCAGCACGTCGCCGACGCGGTCGTGGCCGAGACCAGGACCGGGTCCTTGGCCGACGACGCGACGTACCAGAAGTGGACCAAGGCCGTCGGCGACTCCGGCGTCGTCAACATGTACGCCGCGCCAGCCGCGGGAGACTTCCTCGCCCGGGAGCTGGGTGGGCTGGAGGGCTCGCTGGGCGGCCTCGGCCTCGGCCTCGGCCAGACCAGCACGTCGTCCGAGGGGTCGTCGCAGGCGACGGCCTACTCCAGCAGCCTCACGGTGACCCAGGACGGCGGCACCGACCTGACTCAGGCGTTGAAGGGCTTCCACGGCGCAGCCGCGACCATCCGGTTCACCGGCGACGGGCTCGAGCTCGCCACCGCCAGCGACCCCGGCCTCTCGCAGGCCGACGTCGCGAGCGACCGGGGTGGCGCCGTCGTCTCGCGGCTCCCCGACGACACCGCCGCGGCACTCGGCATCGGCCTGAGGTCCGGCTGGTTCACCCGGGTCGTCGAGAAGGTGGGCACGGCACAGGGTGAGACCTCGCAGCAGCTGATGAGCGATCTGTCGGCGAGGTCGGGGCTGGACCTGCCGGGCGACGTCGAGACCCTGCTGGGCAGCTCGGCGGCGCTGTCGATCAGCAAGGACTTCGACTTCGAGGCCGCGACCAACTCCGCCGACGGGGTGGGACTGCCGGTGGCGGTGACCGTCAAGGGCGACCCGGCCGCGATCGGGAAGGTCCTCGACGAGCTGCGGGCGCAGGCCGGCAGCGATGCGGGTTCCGCGGTGCTGGCGTCCGACAGCTCGGGTGACCTCGTCGCGGTCGGCCCGACGCCGGCGTACCGGAAGAGCGTGCTCGCCGGTGGCCACCTCGGTGACACCGACGCCTTCCGCAGCGTGATCCCCGACGCCGAACACGCCAGCATGGTCTTCTTCCTGGACGTCGACGATCTCGAGAGGGCGCTGTCACAGGCCGACGGGGGCGACCAGCAGGTCACCGCCAACGTCGCGCCCCTGCAGGCGTTCGGGTTCTCGGCGTGGCTGGAGGGCGACGTGGCCCGGACCTCCCTGAGGATCAGCACCGACTGAAGCGGACAGCCGAGCCTGAGGGACGAGGGCTCGGCGTCGTCCGCGCAGGTTGAGCGAGCGCACGACCGAGCTCGCGAGGTCGTGACCGCGCGTCGAAACCCGGTGACCGTGTCTGGGGCGTCTCTGCGTGGTCTCGACAGGCTCGACCGACGGGTAGGCTCGGCTGTCCGCTTCAGTTCGGGGACCAGCGGGTGCGGGCGATGTCGGTGGCCGGCAACGACGGCAGCACGCGCATGGTGCGCAGCTCGCCACGCAGGGCGTCGGTGACCATCACCAGACGGTCGGTCGCGTCCTCGACCTCGAGCAGCGCCTGACGCTGCGAGATGCTGAGCGGCGCCAGCGCCGCGAGGGCCCAGGAGAGGTACGTCGGGTCTTCGGGCAGGTCGCCGTCCGGCGGGTCGCGGTCGATCGCGAGCAGCGCCCGGCGGTACGCCCGGAAGGCGTCGCGGGCACTCTCGTGCACGTGGTCGGGCACGAGACCGCCGTGCTCGGTGAGCGCGGTGATGTGGCCGACCGGGTAGGTGCCCGATGTGTCGAGGCGGTCCAGCTCGATGCGGTCGAGCCCGACGGCGACCAGCTCGAAGGTGCCGTCGTCGTACGCCTCGACCTCCGTCATCTTGACCCGGCAGCCGACCCGGAAGAGCCACTGCGCGCCGTGCTCGCCCACCTCGTAGCCCTCACGGATGCCGACCGAGCCGAACACCCGGTCGATCGGGTCGTCGACCCGGAGCAGGTGGTGGACCAGTGCCCGGTAGCGGTCCTCGAAGACGCGCAGGGGCACGCTCATCCCCGGGAAGAGCACCGTGTTGAGGGGGAACATCGGGAGCGTGTCGCCCATGGCCCCACGGTAGTCGTCCCGGCGCGGCGCGTGCTCTCCATTCGGACCCGGAGGGACGTGTGTCGGCTCGCGCGCGGGCGCGCTTCGTCGCTGGCTGCGGCCGTCTTGTTGTGAGGTGTCGACTTGCGCGCGGGCGCGCTTCGTCGCTCGCTGCGGCCGTCCCATTCCTGCTGCGCAGGAATGGGACGTCCTCGCTCGGACCCTAGAATCGCGGGCATGATGCGGCGCATCGACCTGCGAGGGACCACGCCCGACGACTATCGGGCCGTCGTACCGCGCGCCGAGTACGACGTCGACGCGGCGGTCGCGGTGGTCCGGCCGATCTGCGAGGCCGTGCGCGAGCGTGGGGTGGCGGCGATCGCCGACTTCTCGCTGCGCTTCGACGGCGTCGCGCCCGAGCAGCTGCGCGTGCCCGGCGACGCGCTGACCGGGGCGCTCGCGGCGCTCGACGCCGACGTCCGCTCGGCGCTGGAGGAGTCGATCCGCCGCTTGCGAGAGTCCTGCACCGCCGAGCTGGAGCACGACGTGGTGACCTCGTTCGGGGCCGGAGGGACGGTGACGCAGCGGATGGTGCCGGTGCGCCGCGTCGGCCTGTACGCACCCGGCGGCATCGCGCCCCTGGTCTCCAGCGTGCTCATGAACGTCGTCCCGGCCCAGGTCGCCGGCGTCTCGTCGATCGCCCTCGCCAGCTCGCCCCGGAAGGACCACGGAGGTCTGCCCGAGCCCACGGTCCTGGCCGCGTGCGCGCTGCTCGGGGTCGACGAGGTGTACGCCGTCGGCGGGGCACAGGCGATCGCGATGTTCGCGTACGGCGCCGGGCCCTGCGCGCGCGTCGACCTGGTGACCGGGCCCGGCAGCATCTACACCGTCGCCGCCAAGCGGCTGCTCAAGGGCACGGTGGGGATCGACAGCGAGGCCGGTCCGACCGAGATCGCGATCCTGGCCGACGACTCCGCCGACGCGGCGTTCGTCGCTGCCGACCTCATCAGCCAGGCCGAGCACGACGTCCTGGCCGCGAGCGTGCTCGTGACCGACTCGCTGCGCCTCGCCGACGACGTCGAGCGCGAGCTCGACAAGCAGGTGTTCGCGACCCGCCACACCGACCGCATCCGCACCGCACTCAGCGGCGAGCAGTCGGGCATCGTGCTCGTCGACGACCTCGACCAGGGCCTCGACGTCGTCAACGCCTACGCCGCCGAGCACCTCGAGGTCCAGACCGTCGACGCGGCGGAGCGGGCCGGTCGGGTCCACAACGCGGGCGCGATCTTCCTCGGCCCCTATGCGCCGGTCTCCCTCGGCGACTACTGCGCCGGATCCAACCACGTGCTGCCTACGGCAGGCTGTGCCTGCCACTCGTCCGGCCTGTCGGTCCGGTCCTTCCTCAAGTCCGTGCACGTCGTCGACTACTCGCGCGAGGCCCTCGCGGAGGTCGCCGACCACGTGGTCACCCTCGCCGATGCGGAGGACCTGCCGGGCCACGGCGCCGCCGTACGCGCCAGGTTCCAGAGGTGACGCCCGTCCGGATCCGGGAGGAGCTGCGTGGCCTGGAGCCGTACGGCGCCCCGCAGCTCGACGTCCCGGTCCGCCTCAACGTCAACGAGAACCCCTACCCACCCTCGTCCGCGGTGGTGGCCGACATCGAGCGCGCCGTCGCCGCCGCGGCCCGAGACCTCAACCGCTATCCGGACCGCGAGTTCACCGGGCTCCGCGAGGCGCTCGCCGGCTACCTCGGCCACGGGGTGACGCCGGCCCAGGTCTGGGCCGCGAACGGCTCCAACGAGGTGATGCTCCACCTGCTCCAGGCGTTCGGGGGGCCGGGCCGGCTGGCGCTGAGCTTCGCTCCGACGTACTCGATGTATCCCGAGTACGCCCGCGACACCCACACCGCGTGGGAGGTCGGCAAGCGCGAGGAGGACTTCACCCTCGACGCCGAGCGCGCGGTGGCGCTGGTGCGGGCGCGGCGACCGCACGTCGTACTCCTGCCGTCGCCGAACAACCCGACCGGCACGTCGCTGCCGCTCGAGGTGGTCGGCGCGCTGTGCGAGGAGCTCGACGACGGCCTGCTGGTCGTGGACGAGGCGTACGCCGAGTTCCGGCGGGCCGGGACGCCGAGCGCGCTCGAGCTGCTGCCGCGGCACCCGAACCTCGTGGTCACGCGGACCATGAGCAAGGCCTTCGCGCTCGCGGGGGCCCGGGTGGGCTATCTCGCGGCCGCGCCGGAGGTCTGCGACGCGCTGCGCGTCGTACGGCTGCCGTACCACCTGTCCGCGGTCACCCAGGCGGTCGCCCTCGCCGCGCTCCGGCACGCGGAGGAGCTGCTCGGAGCGGTCGACGACCTGCGCGCCGAGCGCGACGCCACGGTCGACTGGCTGCGCGCCCAGGGGTTCACCGTGGCGGACACCGATGCCAACTTCGCGCTCTTCGGGACCTTCCCCGACCGGCACGCCGCGTGGCGGGCGCTCCTCGACCGCGGCGTGCTGATCCGTGAGACCGGTCCCGACGGCTGGCTGCGCGTCTCCATCGGCACCGCTCCGGAGATGGCAGCATTCAGGGACGCCCTCACCTCGGTGACGGAGACGACGGAGGCCACACGATGAACCGCACCGCCACCCTCGACCGCGAGACCAAGGAGTCCAAGGTCCACGTCGAGGTCGACCTGGACGGGTCCGGCCGCTCGGACGTCTCGACCGGCGTCGGCTTCTTCGACCACATGCTCGCGTCGTTCGCCCGGCACGCGCTGGTCGACCTGACCGTGACCACCGACGGCGACACCCACATCGATGCCCATCACACGGTGGAGGACACCGCGATCGTGCTCGGCCAGGCGCTGCACCGGGCGCTCGGCGACAAGCAGGGCATCCGGCGCTTCGGCGACGCGCTGGTGCCGCTCGACGAGGCGCTCGTGCAGTGCGCGGTCGACGTCTCCGGCCGGCCCTACTGCGTCCACACCGGCGAGCCCGACGGCCAGGCGTACGTCGTGATCGGCGGCGCGGCCGGGGCCGCCTACCCCGGCTCCCTGACCCGCCACGTCTTCGAGACCCTGGCGTTCCACGCGCAGATCGCCGTCCACGTCCGCGTCCTGTCGGGTCGCGACCCCCACCACCTGGTCGAGGCGCAGTTCAAGGCGTTCGCGCGCGCCCTCCGCGACGCCGTCGCGCTCGACCCGCGTGAGACGGGCGTGCCGTCGACGAAGGGGTTGCTGTGATCACCACCCGCCGGGCGTGATGCGCTTGCCGAAGGTAGTGGTCCTCGACTACGGGTCGGGCAACCTGCGCTCGGCGGTGCGCGCCCTCGAGCGCGCCGGGGCCGAGGTGACCCTCACGGCCGACCATGCCGTGGCCGAGGCCGCGGACGGGCTCGTCGTACCCGGCGTGGGTGCCTTCGCCGCGTGCATGACCGGGCTGCGCAGCGTCGACGGCCCCCGCGTCATCGACCGCCGGCTGGCCGGAGGGCGTGCGGTGCTGGGCATCTGCGTCGGCATGCAGGTGCTCTTCGAGCGGGGAGTCGAGCACGGCGTCGAGACGGCCGGCTGCGACGAGTGGCCCGGCGTCGTCGAGCGGCTGCGCTCGCCCGTCGTACCCCACATGGGCTGGAACACGGTCGAGGTGCCGGCGGGCTCCCGGCTGTTCGCGGGCGTCGAGGGCGAGCGGTTCTACTTCGTCCACTCGTACGCCGCGCGGTCCTGGGACCTGGCCACCGACGGCCACACCGCGGCCCCGCTCGTCGCCTGGACCGAGCACGGCGGCGACCGGTTCGTGTCCGCGGTGGAGAACGGCCCGCTGGTCGCCACCCAGTTCCATCCGGAGAAGTCCGGCGACGCCGGCGCCGTCCTGCTGCGCAACTGGGTGGCCGGCCTGTGAGCAAGGAGCGGGCGCGCCGCCGCGCCGAGCGCGAGCACGAGGCGGCGC
>JBAUWD010000429.1:0-13367 GCA_049583575.1 Nocardioides sp. | reverse complement strand
CGTCTCGGCGGGGGCCTGGCCCTGGCACGCCCGCCTCGGCAACGCCCTCGTCGTCCGGTGGCTGCGCCGGTCCGTCGGCTTCCCCGTCCACGACCTCGCCCCGATGCGGGTCTGTCGTCGTGAGGCGCTGCTCGGTCTCGACGTCCGCGACCGGCGCTTCGGCTACCCGCTGGAGCTGCTGCGGAAGGCGACGGTGTCCGGCTGGCGCCTCGAGGAGTACGACGTCAGCTACCGGCCGCGCGCGGTGGGCACGACGTCCAAGGTCAGCGGCAGCCTGCGCGGCACGGCACGCACCGCCCATGACTTCTGGAAGGTGCTGTCCTCGGCGGAGGTGGGCGCGTGAGGGCGCTGGTGGTCGCCAAGGCACCCGTACCGGGCCGGGTGAAGACCCGGCTCGGCGATCACGTCGGCATGGAGGCCGCAGCGGCGCTGGCCGCCGCCGCGCTCCTGGACACGATCGCGGCGTGCCGATCCGCCTTCGCCGAGTGTCATCTCGCGCTGGACGGCGATCTCGACGAGGCGGTCCGCTCGGACGCGCTCCGGCGCAGCCTCGCCGGATGGACCGTGCACCGTCAGCGAGGGGACGGGCTCGGAGAGCGCCTGGCCCACGCCCACGCGGACGTCACCGGAGCCGGGCCGACGGTCCAGATCGGCATGGACACCCCCCAGGTGACCGCCGCCGACCTGCTGGACGTCGCAGCCGCGGCGTCCGACGGCGACGCGGTGCTCGGCCCGGCCGCCGACGGCGGTTGGTGGGTCCTGGCCCTCAGCGACCCGGCGGCGGCCGCCGCGCTGGCCGGCGTACCGATGTCGCGGCCCGACACGTTCGCGGCCACCCGCTCCGCCCTGACCGCGGCCGGGCAGACGGTCCGGGTCGGGCCCGAGCTGACCGACGTCGACGGCGTGCACGAGGCCGCGTCGGTCGCCGAAGCGCTCACCGGCGGCCACTTCCTCCGGGCCTGGCGGACGGTGACCGCATGACCACGCTCCCGCTGGCCAGCGTCTACACGCACGCGCTGCAGGGTCATCACTGCACGGTGTGGGAGGGCGACCTGGCTCCGCAGACGCTCCCGACCAAGGCCTGGCTCGCGCTGGCCGGGTCGGCCGACCGCGCACTCCTCGCGCACTGCCAGGGCCCGACCATCGACATCGGCTGCGGCCCCGGACGGATGACCGAGGCGCTGGCACTGGCCGGCCACACGGTGCTGGGCATCGACGTCGTGCCGGAGGCGGTCCGCCAGACCCGCAGCCGCGGCGTGCAGGCCCTGCGTCGCAGCGTCTTCGACCCGGTGCCGGGCGAGGGCCGCTGGGAGACGGCACTGCTCGCCGACGGCAACATCGGCATCGGCGGGGACCCCGTGGCCCTGCTCGACCGCACGCGAGAACTGGTCGGGCCCGGTGGCCGCGTGGTCGTCGACGTCGCGCCGTGCGGTGCCGGCGTCGTCACCCGGCACGTCCGGCTCGAGACCTCGCACGGCCGGAGCGGGGAGTTCCCGTGGACCGTCGTCGGCGCGGACGCCATCCAGGCCGTGGCGCACGCCGCGGGGCTGGGTCAGGCGACCTCGCACCGGTACGGCAACCGCTGGTGGGCCGTGGTCGAGGCCCGGCCATGAGGACCCCCACGCTCCCGCCCGTTCCCGACGAGCGCGACTTCACCTCGTGGCTGCGCAGCCCTCAGGTCACCGCCCGCGTCGGCCTGTGGCTCGGGATCTGCTTCGGCCTCGCCTTCGTCACCGGGCTGGTGAGCCACTGGGCGCAGACCCCCTCGCCGTGGCTGCCGTTCCCGACCAGCCCGAGCTGGGGCTACCGCGTCACCCAGGGCGTCCACGTCATCTCCGGGACCGCCGCGGTGCCGCTCCTCCTCGTCAAGCTCTGGACCGTCTTCCCCAAGCTCGTGGCTCGGCCGCCGCGGGTGCCCCGAGAGCTCGTGGCCCACGGCCTCGAGCGCATCTCGATCGCGGTCCTCGTCGCGGCCGCCGTCTTCCAGCTCGTCACCGGTCTCGCCAACGCCGCACAGTGGTACCCCTGGCACTTCAACTTCCGACCCACCCACTATGCGATCGCCTGGATCGCCGTCGGCGCCCTCGTCGTGCACGTCGGGGTGAAGCTGCCGATCATCCGCCGCGCGCTCACGACCGACGTCGACAGCACCGCCCAGGACCGGCCGACCATGCAACCCGGACCCGGCGTGATGACGCGCCGCGGTCTCCTGCGCACCACCTGGGCCGCCACCGGCGTGGCCGTGCTGGCCACCGCCGGTGCCACCGTGCCCTGGCTGCGGAAGGTGTCGGTGCTGGGTGTCCGGTCCGGGAACGGGCCACAGGGCGTGCCGATCAACCACACGGCGTCGTACCGCGGCGTCGTCGCGGCCGCCACCAGCGCGGCGTACCGACTGACGGTGGCGAACGGCGACCGCCAGGCGCGGCTGAGCCTCGCCGACCTGCGCGCGATGCCGCAGACCACCGCGTCGCTGCCCATCGCCTGCGTGGAGGGCTGGAGCGCGGGCGCGACCTGGACCGGCGTGCCCGTGCGCGACCTGCTCGACCTGGTGGGCGCCCCGGCCGGCAGCGAGGTGCTCGTCGAGTCGCTCCAGGAACGCGGCGGCCAGAGGGTCAGCACCCTGGCGGGCAACTTCTCGGACCACCCGCACACGCTGCTGGCGCTCGAGTTGGACGGCGAGCCGCTGTCGCTCGACCACGGCTTCCCGTGTCGGCTCATCGCGCCCGACCGGCCCGGCGTGCTGCAGACCAAGTGGGTCGGCCGCCTGGAGGTGTCGGCGTGATGCGCGCGGTGCGGTGGACCGCCGTGGTCGCCGGCGTGCTCGCCACGGCGTACGGCGTGCGCCTGCTGCTCGAGCTCGGCTGGGCCAACACCCGGTCGACGCTGGTCTGGCTGGTCGGCGGCGTGGTGCTCCACGACGCTGTCTTCGCGCCGCTGGTGATCGTGGTCGCGCTCCTCGCGCTGCGGCTCGTGCCCCGCGACCGCCTCGCGCCCTGGGTCGTCGGACTGGTCATCCTCGTGCCGGTCACCCTGGCCGGCATCCCCGAGCTGGGCCGGTTCGGTGCGCGTGCGGACCGGCCGACCCTGCTCGACCGGCACTACTGGCTCGGCTGGTCGCTGATGGTCACACTGGTGGTCGTGGGAGTGGTCGTGGGCGCCGTGTCGACGCGGCGACGTACCGCGGCCCGAGGAGGTGACGATGTCGCGGGTGCTGGTGGTCGATGACGACGTCACCGTCCGCGAGGTCGTGGTCACCTATCTGCGGGCGGCCGGGCACGAGGTCGACGAGACGGCGGACGGCGAGGGCGCCCTCGCCGTGCTGCGCGACCACCCGGCCGACCTGGTGGTGCTCGACCTGATGCTTCCGGGCATCGACGGTCTCGAGGTCTGCGAGCGGCTCCGCGCCCGGGGCGACGACCTGCCGGTGATCATGCTGACCGCGCTCGGGTCCGAGACCGACCGGGTGGTCGGGCTCGAGCGGGGCGCCGACGACTACGTGACCAAGCCGTTCAGCCCACGCGAGCTCGTGCTCCGGGTCGACTCCGTGCTGAGGCGAGCCGGCGAGCGGGCCGGCGGCGGCGTCCGGGGCGCCGTCACCGACGGAGACCTGGTCGTCGACTCCACCGAGCACACCGCCACCCTGGCCGGTCGCCGGCTCTCGCTGACCGCTCGCGAGTTCGACCTCCTGCGCTTCTTCCTCTCGCACCCGGGTCAGGCGTTCTCGCGCGACGAGCTGCTCCAGAAGGTGTGGGGCTGGTCGTTCGGCGACCAGTCGACGGTCACGGTGCACGTGCGGCGACTGCGTGAGAAGGTCGAGACCGACCCGACCCACCCCGTTCGCCTGGCGACCGTGTGGGGCGTCGGCTACCGGTGGGAGCCCGCGACGTGACGCACGACCAGATCACCATCATCTGGACCACCGCCGCGTGGTCCGGCGGTGTCGGCGTGGTCGGCGGGATCCTGGTCTGGATGGGCCGCCGGGCCTCGGTGCGGTGGCTGACCGTCGGCGTCGCGATGGTCGCCGTCCTGACCGTGGTGGCCGGCACGCTGGCGACCTCGCGGGAGATGTTCATCTCCCATCACGACCTCGGCGTGGTGGGTCTGGTCGCGACGGTGGCCGGGATGGTCGCGCTCCTCTTCGCGCTCGCGGTCGGCACCGCACTCGCCCGCTGGTCGCGCGACCTGCAGGAGCGCGCACGGGTGTTCGGCGACAGCGGACGGTTCACCGCCACCGCGGCGACCGGCCCGGCGGAGTTCGAGCAGCTGTCGGAGGAGCTGCGTCGTACCAGCGCCAAGCTGGCCGAGTCGCGCGACCGCGAGACCGCCCTCGAGCAGTCGCGGCGCGAGCTCGTCTCGTGGGTCTCCCACGACCTGCGGACGCCCCTGGCCGGGCTGCGCGCGATGACCGAGGCGCTGGAGGACGGCCTGGCCGACGACCCGGGGCGCTACCACGCCCAGATGCGGGCCGAGGTGGAGCGGATGGTCCGCATGGTCGACGACCTCTTCGAGCTGTCCCGGATCCATGCCGGCGTGATGCGGCTCAGTCCCCAGCCGGTGGCGCTCGGCGACGTCGTGAGCGAGGCCCTCGCCAGTGCCGACTCGGTCGCCCGCGCCCGCGGCGTACGGCTCGACGGCGCGGTCGACCAGGGCGTCCTCGTCACCGCCGACCCCGCGGGGCTCTCGCGCGTCGTCTCCAACCTGCTGATGAACGCGATCCGCCACACCCCCGCCGACGGCGTCGTCGAGGTCCAGGGCCGGGCCGTCGACGACGGCGTCGAGCTCTCCGTGACCGACGGCTGCGGCGGCCTGAGCGAGGACGACATGGCCCGGGTCTTCGACGTCGCCTGGCAGGGCAGCACGGCGCGCACTCCCGACCACGTGGACGGCTCCCCCGGGTCCGGTGCCGGCCTCGGCCTCGCGATCGTGAAGGGCATCGTGGAGGCACACCTCGGCGAGGTCGCGGTGGCCAACCACGAGCCGGGCTGCCGGTTCCTGGTCCACCTCCCCGCCTGACCGGGCGCCCTCACCGAGGGAGGTCGCGGAAGGTCTCGAGCAGCGCCGCCGTCTCCCGCATCTGGCTCAGGTAGGTGTGGCACCCGGGACAGCGCGCCACGTGCTGCTCGAACCTGTCCGCCGTCTCGTCGTCGAGCGCCCCGTCGAGGTGGTCCGTGACCAGCTCGACGAGCTGCTGACAAGTCAGGTCGGCCATCTCAGCTCATCGGTACTCGGGGTTCTCGTAGTCGAAGCGGCAGCCGGCGTCCCACTCGGAGCGCTGGTTGCCGTAGGCGGGGATGCCTCCTGCGTCCTTGAGGATGCGAGCCAGGTGGATGAGGTTCCACGTCATGAAGGTGGTGTTCCGGTTGGTGAAGTCGTTCTCGGGGCCGCCGCTCCCGGGGTCGAGGTACGACGGACCGGGCCCGGCCTCGCCGATCCAGCCGGCGTCGGCCTGCGGCGGGATCGTGTAGCCGATGTGCTGCAGCGTGTAGAGCACGTTGTGGGCGCAATGCTTGATGCCGTCCTCGTTGCCCGTGATCAGGCAGCCGCCGACCCGCCCGTAGTAGAGGTACTGGCCGGCCTCGTTCAGCAGGTGGGAGCCGCCGTACAGCCGCTCGTGGACCTGCTTCATGACCGAGCTGTTGTCGCCGAGCCAGATCGGCCCGGCCAGCACCAGGATGTCGGCGGCCTTCACCTTCTCGAAGATCTCGGGCCAGTCGTCGGTCTCCCAGCCGTGCTCGCGCATGTCGGGCCACACGCCGGTGGCGATGTCGTGGTCGATCGCGCGCACGACCTCGACCTGGATGCCGTGCTGCTCCATGATGTGCCGGCTGGCGTCGACGAGCGCCTGGGTGTTGCTGGTCTCGGGGGACCTCTTCAGGGTGCAGTTGATGAAGAGCGCCCTCAGGTCCGCGCCGTACGTCGCGTCCGGGGCGGTGGTCGTCTCGGTCATGGTTCTCTCCTTGGGGCATCGGGCAGGTCGCGGGCGCGGCTGCCGGTCGAGCGCGTCAGAGGAGCTCGGCGTCCTGCTCGACGCAGAGCGGGACCGGTCCGGTGCTGGCGAACAGGGCGGTCATCGCCTCGTCGAGCTGCTCGCGGCCGGTCACCCTGATCCCGGTGGCGCCGCACAGCTCCACGTAGGCCGCCCGGTCCGGGTTGCGCAGTTAGGTCGGCAGGCGATGACACGTAACGCCTCCTCGGGTTCGTGACACGGACCACCCGCAGGTGTCCACGGACGACGTATCGGCAGGTCAGTACCGGCGACCGGCTGCGGCGTTACATGCAGCCGCGGACCGTCTCGGGGAAGGAGGGGCCATGACGGCCACAGCCCTGAAGCGCACCCGCCTGTCGTTGCACGGCGTCGCGGAGCTCGTCCTGGCCGGACCGCAGTACGCCGCGCACCACGACATCCGGCTCCGGGTCACGCCGGGTGGGTTCGGCACGGTCACCGGTCCCGACCTCAGGGTCGACCGTCTCGAGCTGGTCACCCCGAGCGCCCGGCTCCCCCTGGACGGCAGCTTCGCCGGCCTGGCGCGTGCCGCCGGGGTCGAGGCTCGGGCCCTGCGTGACGTGTACGCCGCGGGTCCCGAGGTGCGCCCGGACGACCTCGTCGTCATCGACCCGGACGCCGCCGACCTCGTGCTCGACGCGTTCGCCGTCGGCGACGCCGGACTACGTGCCTTCGCACCGGACCTCGAGCCCGTGCTCTGGCCCGAGCACTTCGACCTCGCGATCACGCAGGGCGAGGTCAACTACGGGGTCTCCCCGGGCGACGCGCACGTGGCGGAGCCCTATGCGTACGTCGGTCCATGGGCTCCACGCACCGGTGACTTCTGGAACACCGAGTTCGGAGCGGCCCGGCCGCTCACCGAGCTCGACGCCGTCGACGCCCTCGTGGCGTTCTTCCACGAGGGCGCGAGACGGGCCGGCTCGGACCCGACCCGTCCCTAGCGTGTGGCCCAGCCCCGGCTCACTCCGGCAGGATGGCGTAGCGACGCTGACCGGCGATGCCCTGGAAGTCCCCGCCCAGGCGGATGCGGCCGTCGTGGACGTCCACCGCCAGCACCCCCGGGAACGCCGTACCCGTCGTCGCGGGCTTGCGAGAGGTGACCTTCCCGCTGCTCGCGACCAGCTCCGCGAACATCGGGTGCGGGTGCTTGTGCACGTGCGTGAAGTGGCCCCCGATGACCAGGCGCTTGCCGGCGAGCGCGACCCCGGTCACGTCGCCGTCGGTGTGCTTCGACCACACGGTGGCGGCGGTGTCTCCGCGGTAGGCCACGGCGGCACCGCCGGGACCCGCGATCCCGGCGTAGACGAAGTGGTCGTCGACGGCCAGGCCGTTGACGAAGCAGGGGCCCGAGCAGAGCGGCGCGGGCGCCCAGGCCGTCACGTCGCCGCTGCCACGGGCGATCTCCCCGAGGAAGGGACGCGGACTGCCCGCGAGCGTGCGGAAGGCGCCGCCCACCAGCACCGCATGGCGACCGGCCGACGCGGCCAGCGTGTAGACGCCGTGATCGGTACCGCCCGCCGCCTGGTCCGGCCAGGTCGACGACAGCACGGCCTGACCGTCGAGCGCGAACAGATGCGGACGGAACTGGCCGTCGGCGTGCTCGAAGTCGCCGCCGACGTAGACGTCGCCGCGCATCGACAGGAGTGCGAAGACCGGCCCGTCCACGGAGGCCTTCCAGTGCGTGAGGTGTCCGGAGCCGGCGTTGACCGCGGCCAGGTGCTGACGGTTCTTCTGGTCGACGGTCGTGAACTCCCCGCCGATGACCAGCTTGTGGCCGAGCACCGCCAGGGCCCTCACCTCACCGTTCACGTTCGGGTGGAAGCGCTTCACGAGGGCACCGGTGGTGCGGTTGAAGGCGGCCACCCGGTCCCTGGTCACGCGGTGCCCGGTGGAGGTGTTGCGGAGGTGGGTGAAGTCGCCGGCGATGTAGACGCGCTTGTGCGAGACGAGGATCGCCCGGACCCCCGCATCGGGACTCCACTTCGCCTTCGCGACGTGGGCGCCGGCTGTCGTCCCGGCGGCGGCGCTGCCCGCCGCACTCGGAACCAGGGCGGCGGAGACCATGGCGCAGGCCAGGACTCCCGAACGAAGGAATCTGACTCGGGACATGTCTCTCCTCGACGAGCTGCTCGCGGGGCTCACTGGACCTAGACCGTAAGGGAAGCCCCCGAGAGACCGGAATCCTCCCCGAAAATTGGGGAAGTTTCGCCATTCCGGGGGCCTGCCGGGCAAAGAAGCACGCAACTCCCGGACGAGTGCGGGACCCGAGCGGAACATCCGTGACAGGGGTCACCGCGACCTCTGCAGCGCACCCAGGGGGGGAACCACCATGCTCGACTTCCTGCACGTCATGCTCGCCGCCCGTCTCGCCAGGCTGGACGAGCGCGGAGCCTCGGCCGTGGAGTACGGCCTGTTGATCGCCGGCATCGCCGCGCTCATCGTCGTCGTCGTGTTCGCGTTCGGCGGCGTCCTGCAGAACATCTTCGCGCACACGTGCAACAGCGTCGCGGCCAGCGACTCGGCCGCCGGCTCCTGCTGACCGACCGCGCCGGGGAGACCCTGGCTGCGGAACGTCGAGCACCGCGGCGAGGTCCTACACCAGCGTGAAGCTCACGGCGCGCGAGGCCACATCGGCCCGGGCGAGCCGCACGCGGACGTCCTGACCGAGAGGCAGGGCCGCGTCCGCGGTGACCCGCGCCTCGATCGCGGGCTCCTGGACGGTGACCGTCCCGCGCTTGTCGTCGCGGTCGTCGAGGTCGACGATGACGCCCTCGAAGGTCTCGCCCACCCGGTGCTGGAGCACCCCGGCCTCGACCAGGTCGAGCACCGCCGCCTCGTACTGGTGGGCGCGGCGAGCGGAGTCACGCATGGTGTCGGGCAGGACGTGGAGCTTCTCCAGCACCCACGGCGGCACCTCGGTGCCGGCGCACAGCGCGACGCAGATCTCGCCGGCGTACCGGTCACCCAGCCGGCGCAGCGGCGCGGTCACGTGGGCGTACTCAGAGGCGAGTGCGGCATGGACCGGGTCGGCGGGCACCTCGCCGTCGAACCCGACGTACCCGCTGCCGCGGAGCAGCCGGGTGCACGCGGTGATCATGGCCGCCTCGTTGGGCTTGCCGGGGTCGAGGGTCCGCACGAAGTCGGGGTACAGCTGCTCGGCCGGCCAGTCGATGTGCAGCGCGCGGGCCGTGCGGTGGAGCCGCTGGACGTCGCGCGGGTCGGGCGGCGGGAGGGTGCGGAGCAGCCCCACCCGGGCATAGACCATGAGGGAGGCCGCGGCGAAGCCGGTGAGCAGGGAGATCTGGGCGTTCCAGTTCTCGGCGGGGATCAGCGAGCGGAACTCGAGCCGCCATGCGTCGCCGGCGACCTCGACCTCCTGCTCGGGAATGGGCAGCGAGATGCCGCCACGAGCCGCCTCGCGCCGGAGTCTCAGCTCGCCGATCTCCTTGAGCAGGGCCAGTGACTCGTCGGCGGTGCCGGCGTCGATGGACTGTTGGACGCCTGCGTAGTCGAGCTTGGCGGTCGACCTCACCCGGGCCCGCTCGACACGGACGTCGGTGCCCTCACCGGTCTCGTCCAGGTGGATCGTCCACAGCAGCGCGGGCCGCACCTGGTCGGGCAGCAAGGAGGCGGCGTCCTCGGAGAGCACGGTGGGGTGCAGCGGGACCGTGGAGTCGGCGCCGTAGAGCGTCTCGCCGCGCTCGTTGGCGGCCAGGTCGAGCGGGTCGCCCGGCTCGATGAAGGCGGCCAGGTCGGCGATCGCGTAGCGCACGACGTAGCCGTCGCCGTCGCGCTCGAAGTGCAGGGCCTGGTCGAGATCCATCGACGGCGCCGGGTCGATGGTGACGAACGGGACGTCGGTGCGGTCGAGGTCGGGAAGCCGAGGCTGCGCCGCCGCTTTGCGGGCGGCCTCCTCGACCTCCGCGGGGAACTCCGGCGTGACCTTGAGCTCGGTCTGGATCTTCGTGATCCCGTCGCGCAGCGATCGGGCCCCCACCTCGTCACCGGTGCGGACCCGGACCACTCGACTGGACGACATGCCTCCACCCTAGTGTTTGCGCGTGCTCATCCTGCTTCCCCCGAGTGAGGGGAAGGCCCACCCCCACCGCGGTGCTCCCCTCCGTCCGGAGACCTGGCCGGCCGACCTGGCCGGACCGCGACTCGAGGTCATGACGTCGCTGACGGAGCTGTGTCGAGGAGACCTCGACCAGGCGGTCGCCACGCTGGGCGTCGGTCCCGGCCAGGCCGACGACGTACGACGCGACGCGCGGCTGCTCGAGCTGGCGACGGCCCCCGCGGAGCGGGTCTACACGGGAGTGCTCTTCGACGCGCTGGGCCTCGGCTCGCTCGACGCGGGCGCCCACCGGCGTGCCCTGGCGCGGCTGGCGATCGTGTCGTCGGTCTACGGGCTGGTCCGGCCGGGCGAGCGGATCGCGCCGTACCGGCTCGGGGGCGGCGTGACCCTGCCCGGTCTCGGCGGTGTGGCGGCGCACTGGCGACGCGCGCTCGACCCCGTGGTGCGTCGGCTCGCCGGCCGGGGGCTCGTCGTCGACCTGCGGTCGTCGACGTACGCCGCGTTCTGGCGACCCGCGGACGACCTGGCGAAGCGTGTCGTCACGGTCCGCGTGCTGCACGAGGTGGCGGGGAGACGGCAGGTGGTCAGCCACTTCAACAAGGCGACCAAGGGACGCCTCGTGCGCGCCGTGCTGGAAGACGGGCGCGACCCGCGCACGCCCGCCGCGTTCGCGCGGCTCCTCGAGGAGCTCGGTTGGAACGTGGAAGTGAACGACGGCACTCGCGGCGCGGTGCAGCTCGATGTGATCGTCCGCGAGCTCTGAGGTCGGTCCTCGGCCTCGCCCCGCATGCGTACGGAACCTTGCCAATGGCGATGGCGTCGTCGAGACCCGCCGAGCTCCGGGCGTGGACGGACCTGGTGTTCACCCCTGCGAACTCCTTCGAGAAGGACGACGTGCTGCCGATCGCGAACCGATGAACCGGCTTCGATCGCCATCGGGACGTCCGCATCTGGCGCACTCCTGTGCCGAGATGAGGTCGATGGTGGCGCCTGGCGCCAGGACCACCGATCGGTGGCGAACAGCATGAACACGGACTTCATGGAACTCAGCGTTGCCGCCAATCGATGACCTGTGGAGGGGCACGGATCCAGCAGATGAGCGCGCGTTGAGCCCGGTCGGGTTCAGGACGGTTCGCTGGGCTGGTCGAGCGGCTTCCTGGCCGCGATCGTGAAGGTACAGGGGATCTTGTCGCGCCACTCGGGACCGAACTCCCAAGCGCCGTTGACGGGCGTCGTCAGCTCAGAGAAGCGCCACGGGAGCGACTTGCCCTCGTCGAAGCGCTCCAGGACCAGGCCAGCCGCGAGAAGCGATCCGATGATCTCCGAGAGCGAGTGGGGCCATTCGTAGCTGCGGGTATGGGCGGTCGTGCCTTCGCCGGCATACGTCGAGCCGTCGTCCCAGGTCTGCGCGCGACCGTTGGCGAAGTAGCGGTACCCCACCACCGGCGTGCCGGCCTTCTCGTCCAGGGCCAACAGGGCCGGGTGACCATCGCGGATGTAGAAGACACCGCCCGGGCGCAGGAGCGCGGCTACCTGACGGGCCCAGGTCGCGAGGTCGCTCAGCCAGACGATCGTGCCGACACTGGTGTAGACGATGTCGAAGTTCCCGGACACGGCCTCGCGTGCGGCCAGGACATCCGACTCCACCCAGGCGATCTCGATGCCGGCCTCGTTGGCAAGACGCCGGGCGACGTCGAGCGAAGCCGGCGAGAAGTCCAGCCCCGTGACGCGTGCCCCCAGCCTCGCCAGGGAGAGGGTGTCCGTACCGATGTGGCACTGCAGGTGCAGCAGGTCGAGGCCGGCCAGCGGTTCGCCGAGGCCACCCGCGTCGTCAGCCATCCGTGCGCGGCCGACGAGGTGCTGAAGCAGAACTGGAAGGTCGTCGCGGATCACGGTGCTGATCGCCCGGGGGTCGGACGCGAGGGCATGGGCATCGTAGAGGTCCTCGTGCAGGACTGCACGGTCCTCCCACAGCTCACGGTTGGCGTCCAGGGCCGCCTCCCACACAACGGCGCTGTCGTAGCCCACCGATCCTGCCGCGGCGTCGTCCATCTCGTCCATGTCGTGCGCTCCTCACATGTAGGGGCCGTCCTGAGCATCCATTCCATCACCGGCGCGACGCTCCAGCGCCTGCCGCGGACCGGGCGGATCTGCCACAACCAGCGTGGGCTGCGGTCGCACGGTCATGGCCGCTGTCCGGGCGCATCCCACATGCCCGCTGAGATCTGCGGCTCTGCGGATGTGGCCGTGTGAGGCTCGCTGGTCGGCGATGCTGTGCAAGTCAGCGATGACGGCGCGGTTCGCGCCGAGATTCTGTCGATAGCCACGGAGGACCTGACCGGAGTGTGGGAGGCCTGGTGGACAGCGAACGGTCTTCGCACAGCCTTGCCGCCCTGCTCCGCTGCGGACCGTTCACAGGCATCCCGGCCATCTGCGTCGGCGCCAAGGCGCTCAGCGACATCGAAGCCTCTCGCGGCACCGCGTGGGTCGGCATCGTGCTCGGCATCGTCGGGACGCTCGGCAGCGTCGGCCTGACCCGGCATCAGGCCCAGTCGAGGGGCTGCGACGTACGTGTTGCCGCTCACTCGGTCCGCCACTGCTGGGCGAGCGCGAAGGCAGGTCCGGTACGAGCGCTACCAGCGCTGGGCGTCGAGCATCTGCCCGGCTCCGGGAGGCTGGGCGTTGTAGAGCCGGAGCGAGCCGCGCGGCTCGTCGCCCTCGCCCACGAACGCAACCACGCTCACCGAGGCGGTGGACAGCTCCATCCTGAAGAGCGCGGCCAGCGGAGCGTCGAGGGCATGTGCCACCAGCGTCTTGATCGGGGTCACGTGGCTGACCACGACGACCGTCCGGCCCGGGTAGCGCCCCAGCAGGCGCCGCAGCCCGTCGAGGACCCGGGTCTCGACCTGGCGGAACGTCTCTCCCCCGCCGGGTGCCACGTCGAGCGAGCCGAGCCAGGCCTCGAGCTCGTCGGGGCGCTGCTCGCGCACCTCGGTGAACGACATCCCGTCCCAGGCCCCGAACTCCATCTCGGCGAAGCCCGGCTCGTCGACCAGGCCGAGCCCGAGCCGCTCGGCGAGGATCTCCGCCGACTCCCGGGTGCGGCGTACGGGCGAGGTCACGACGACCTCCACCGACCCCGCCAACGGCGCCAGCCACTCGGCGACCTCGCGGACCTGGGCGCGGCCCTCGTCGGTGAGGCCGGGGTTGCGGCTCGCCAGCCCGCCGGAGAAGCGCTTCTCGGCCGTGTGGGCGGTCGCGCCGTGCCGCACCAGCACCAGCGTCGTC
>JBAUWD010000428.1:0-4995 GCA_049583575.1 Nocardioides sp. | reverse complement strand
GTACGGGAGACGGCCGGCCTCGAGGCGCGCCGGTTCGGGGGGCTGGGCGCCGGGTTGCGCAGCGTGACGCGGTGCGCTGTGTCTGCCCGGACGTTCCACGTCCGCCATTGTGACCGATGCCCGATGGCCGCGACACGCCGGAGACGGCAGCCGGTTCTCGGGGGTCCTCAGGCCCCTGACCTGTGCGAATGCGCCCCCGGTGGCATCGCCCCACACCCATCTCGCCGAAACCCTCGCGAGGCCCTTGCCAAGCCCGGCCGCCCGGACGTACGGTTACCACAACATCTAGTAGTTACACCGTTGTGGTTTTCCACATGTAGTCCACACGGGGTGGCTGCCGAACCCACAGAACAGCACTGGTTGTCCACAGACGCGGGGCCCCAGTCCACAGCGAAACACCCCCGTCGAGGGGGCATTCGGCGCGCCCCGGCGGCGTTGAGACTGAAAGGAGAGGAGGACCCGAAGATGCACTGCCCGTACTGCCGTCACACCGACACCAAGGTCCTCGACTCCCGCGTGTCCGAGGACGGGGCGGCGATCCGCCGCCGGCGCCGCTGCGAGGCCTGCGACAAGCGGTTCACCACCGTCGAGCTCATGCAGCTGACCGTGCTCAAGCGCTCCGGTGCGACCGAGCCGTTCAACCGCGAGAAGGCGGTCGCCGGCGTCCGCAAGGCGTGCAAGGGCCGCCCGGTCTCCGAGGACGACCTGGCCTGCCTCGGCCAGACCGTCGAGGACGCGCTGCGCAACGAGGGTGCTGCGGAGGTGCCGGCGCACGAGGTCGGCCTGGCCATCCTCGGCCCGCTCCGGGCGCTGGACCCGGTCGCCTACCTGCGGTTCGCGAGCGTCTACAAGGCGTTCAGCTCCGCCGACGACTTCGAGGACGAGATCGCGCTCCTGCGCATGGAGCAGGACGCCGCGTCGGTCGGGCCGGCTTCGTCGGTCGAGCTCGTCGAGACCACCCGCGACGCGCACCCGCGCGCCGTGCCCACTGGATGACCCACAGACCACCCGGCGCGTAGTGGGGAAGCTGCGCGCCGGGTGCACCACTTGACCGCTGGTCGAGGAGCGAGCGCAGCGAGCGTCTCGAGACCACCGGTCAGCAGACACAGAAGTAGCAGAGCAAGATCACGGGACAGAGGAGATGCGATGAGCCAGACGGTGAACCCGAAGGTGAAGGGTGCCCAGGCCGGCAAGGGCCTGACCATCGAGCGTGTCTTCAGCACGCCCGGCACCCACCCGTACGACGAGCTCACCTGGGAGCGCCGCGACGTCGTCCAGACCAACTGGAAGACCGGCGAGACCGTCTTCGAGCAGCGCGGCGTGGAGTTCCCCGACTTCTGGAGCGTCAACGCCTCCACGATCGTCACCACCAAGTACTTCCGCGGCGCGGTCGACACCGAGGCGCGCGAGTGGAGCCTCAAGCAGCTCATCGACCGGGTGGTGAAGACCTACACGAGGGCAGGCGTCGACAACGGCTACTTCGCGACACCCGCTGACGCCGAGACCTTCGAGCACGAGCTCACCTGGCTGCTGGTCCACCAGTACTTCTCGTTCAACTCCCCGGTCTGGTTCAACGTCGGCACGCCGTCGCCGCAGCAGGTCAGCGCCTGCTTCATCCTCAGCGTCGACGACTCGATGGACTCGATCCTCAACTGGTACAAGGAGGAGGGCTTCATCTTCAAGGGCGGGTCCGGTGCCGGCCTGAACCTCTCCCGCATCCGCTCGTCCAAGGAGCTGTTGTCCTCCGGCGGTACGGCGTCCGGCCCGGTCTCCTTCATGCGCGGCGCCGACGCGTCGGCCGGCACCATCAAGTCGGGTGGCGCCACGCGCCGCGCCGCCAAGATGGTCGTGCTCGACGTCGACCACCCCGACATCGAGGAGTTCGTCGAGACCAAGGCGAGGGAGGAGGACAAGATCCGCGCCCTGCGCGACGCCGGCTTCGACATGGACCTCGGCGGCCACGACATCACCTCCGTGCAGTACCAGAACGCCAACAACTCCGTGCGCGTCAGCGACGAGTTCATGCGCGCGGTCGAGGACGGCACCGAGTTCGGGCTGCGGGCTCGCAAGACCCACGAGGTGATCGAGACCGTCGACGCCCGAGAGCTGTTCACCAAGATCGCCGAGGCCGCGTGGGCCTGTGCCGACCCCGGCCTGCAGTACGACGACACCATCAACGACTGGCACACCAACCCCGAGACCGGTCGGATCACGGCGTCGAACCCCTGCTCCGAGTACATGTCGCTCGACAACTCGTCCTGCAACCTCGCCAGCCTCAACCTGCTGAAGTTCCTCCAGGACGACGACACCTTCGACGCCGACCTCTTCGCCAAGGCGGTCGAGCTGATCATCACCGCGATGGACATCTCGATCTGCTTCGCCGACTTCCCGACCGAGGCGATCGGCGCGACCACGCGCGACTACCGCCAGCTCGGCATCGGCTACGCCAACCTCGGCGCGCTGCTGATGGCGATGGGTCTGGGCTACGACTCCGACGGCGGCCGGTCGATGGCCGCCACGATCACGTCGCTGATGACGGGCGCGTCGTACCGGAGGAGCGCGGAGCTGGCCGCGATCGTCGGTCCGTACGCCGGCTACGCCCGCAACGCCGAGGCCCACCAGCGGGTGATGCGCAAGCACCAGGCCGCCAACGACGCGGTCCGCACGTTCCACGTGGCCGACGCGAAGGTGGCGAAGGCCGCCACGAAGGCGTGGGCCGACGTGATCGCGCTGGGCGGGACCAACGGCTTCCGCAACGCGCAGGCGTCCGTGCTCGCCCCGACCGGCACGATCGGCTTCATGATGGACTGCGACACCACGGGCATCGAGCCCGACTTCTCACTGGTGAAGTTCAAGAAGCTGGTCGGCGGCGGCTCGATGCAGATCGTCAACCAGACCATCCCGCGGGCCCTGAAGAACCTCGGGTACGACGAGGAGAAGATCGAGGCGATCATCGCCTTCATCGCCGAGCACGGCCACGTGATCGACGCGCCCGGGCTGAAGACCGAGCACTACGAGGTCTTCGACACCGCGATGGGCGCCCGGGCCCTGAAGCCGATGGGCCACGTGCGGATGATGGCGGCCGCGCAGCCGTTCCTGTCCGGCGCGATCTCCAAGACGGTCAACCTGCCGGAGTCCGCGACCGTCGAGGAGATCGAGGACATCTACCTCCAGTCGTGGAAGCTCGGCCTCAAGGCGACCGCGGTCTACCGCGACAACTGCAAGGTCGGTCAGCCGCTGTCCGACGCCAGGTCGAAGAGCTCGTCGGTCGAGCCCGGTTCGTCGGTCGACCCGGCCGAGACCACCGTCATCGAGAAGGTCGTCTACCGCCCGACCCGCAAGCGCCTGCCGAAGTCGCGCACCTCGCGCACCACCTCGTTCACGGTCGGCGGCGCCGAGGGCTACATGACCTCGGGTGCCCACGACGACGGTGAGCTGGGCGAGGTGTTCCTCAAGCTCGGCAAGCAGGGCTCGACCCTGGCCGGCGTGATGGACGCGTTCTCGATCGCGGTCTCGATCGGCCTGCAGTACGGCGTGCCGTTGGAGACCTACGTCTCGAAGTTCTCCAACCTGTCCTTCGAGCCCAACGGCCTGACCGACGACGCGGACGTGCGGATGGCGAAGTCGATCATGGACTACATCTTCCGCCGGCTCGCCCTCGACTACCTCGACTTCGACTCCCGCCAGGCACTCGGCATCTACTCCGCCGAGGAGCGTCAGCGCTACCTCGAGACGGGCTCCTACGAGCTCCCCACCGAGGTCGGCAACGCCGCCGAGGTCATCGGCGACCTCAGCGCGCCGAAGTCGGTCGAGCTCGTCGAGACCGCGGACGCCCCGGAGGTCGAGTCGGACACGTCGGTCGGGCTCGTCGAGACCAGGGCCGAGCACGAGGCGACCGACGACCTGGCCCCCAGGCAGGCCCCGCAGGAGGCGCACACCTCCGCCGAGCTCCTGGAGAGGATCACCGGCACCGCCGTCGACTCACCGCTCTGCATGACCTGCGGCACCAAGATGCGCCCGGCCGGCTCGTGCTACGTCTGCGAGGGCTGCGGCTCCACGAGCGGCTGCAGCTGAGTCCAGAGGAGATGTGGCGGTCGCGCCCCGGGTGACCGCCACCCGGGGCGCGCGTGCTCAGCTCCCGGTCAGGTCGACTCCACACGACGTCTTGGCGTCCGCGGCGATGCGGTCGGCCGCGGCGCTGACGTCGCTGTTGCTCAGGGCCTCCAGCTTGGGGGCGAGAGCCTGCAGCTTCGACAGGTCGACACCCGAGGGTGGCTGACCGTTCTCCATGGCCTGGAGGTCGCTGAGCTTCAGACCCGCGTCACTGAGGGCACTCTCGATGCCGGTGATGGCCGTGTCGAGGGTCTTCCAGTCGGCGGCGACCTTGCTCGGGGCGTCGGCCGCCAGGTGGTGAACCGTCGAGAAGACCTGTTCCAGGTCGCCGACGTTGGAGCTGTTGTTGCTGAGGCTCTCGAAGTAGGCCTTGTCGGCCTTCAGCTCGGTGCAGTAGCTGCCCGTGGACTTCGAGCCGCCGGAGCCACAGGCAGCGAGAGTCGTGGCGGCGAGGGTCAGGGCAACGGCCCCGATCACGGCGTTCATGCGCATGGTGGTTCTCTCCTTGGGTGGCGACCTCAGCCCGGAAGCTGACTCCAGCTCTGGGGTGGATGTGGGCAGTGTGCCCGAAGTTCTGGGCCTTCGTCTCCTCTTCCGGCCCTTGGGTGACGAAGACAGGAGTCTCGGAGTCATCCGTGGATACGCCGTGGTCTCGACGAGCTCGACGGGCGAAGACGGCTCGGCTCGCCCACTCGCCCCATCGAACGCTCCAGACGTCCTAGGGTGAGCCGACGATCCACCCACCGGGAGGAACCCCATGACCGACTCCGCACCGCCACCCGATCCCGGCGAGCCGACGATCCCGCCGCCGGACCCGAGCCAGCCGCCTGCGCCGCCGTCCGGCCAGCCGTCGCCGGAGGCCCAGCCGCCCAGCCCCTACGG
>JBAUWD010000427.1:0-5223 GCA_049583575.1 Nocardioides sp. | reverse complement strand
ATCATCTCGGCGTCGTCGTACCTGATGAAGAGCCCGCCGGTGCAGCTGCCCGACGACGAGGGTCGCGCTCGGGTGGAGGCCTTCATCAAGGGCGAGGAGTGACCTCGGTCCCCCTACGCTGAGCCTCGGTCAGGCCCCGGCACCGCTTCGGCGGGCCGGGGCCTGCGTCGTCCGGGGCCGGCCGGGCTGGGCTCGGCCGAGGCGATTGGCTATTTCCGGTGAATGGAATACCTTATCCGCAGATCGGAACTAGGAGCTGATGTGGACCCCTCACCCCTCGCCTCGGAGCTGACCGCCGAGCTCGACGTACGACTCGCCGACGCCGACCGCTCCCTGCTGGCGGGCTACCCGGGCGAACGGCCGGGGCGGCAGCCGGTGCACACGGTCTACGTCCCGGCCGACGCGTTCACCGACGACCTGGCCCCGCAGTGGGGTCGACGGGCGCTGAGCATCCTCGACGACCACGGCCGCCTGTTCGAGGCCGTCGTCGGCGACCCGGCCGCCGCCATCGTGTCCCTGGTCCGCGACAAGCTCGCGGCGGAGCCGGTCGAGGACCTCCGCATCGACTTCGAGGACGGCTACGGCGCGCGCCCGGACGGCGAGGAGGACGAGCACGTCGCGACCGCCTGCGCGGCCCTCGCCCGCGCCCAGGCGAACGGCACCGCGCCGCCCTTCGTCGGGATCCGGTTCAAGAGCCTCGAGCCGCCGACGAGAGCACGCGGGCTGCGCACCCTGACCGGCTTCCTCGACGGACTGCTCGGTGCGGGCGGCAGCCTGGACGGCTTCGTGGTGACGCTGCCCAAGGTGACGTCGGTCGAGCAGGTCGACGCGATGGTGCACGCGGCCGGGCGGCTGGAGGGCGCCTTCGGACTCCCGGACCACCGACTGGGGTTCGAGATCCAGGTGGAGACGCCCCAGTCCATCCTCGGACCGGACGGGACCGCACTGGTGGCCCGGATGATCCACGCGGGCGACGGCCGGTGTACGGCGCTGCACTACGGCACCTACGACTACTCGGCCTTCTGCGGCATCGCCGCGGAGTACCAGTCGATGGAGCATCCGGTGGCCGACCACGCGAAGGCGGTCATGCAGGCGGCGGCCGCCGGGACCGGCGTGCGGCTCTCGGACGGGTCGACCAACATCCTGCCGGTCGGTGACGAGGACGCCGTACGCCGCGGGTGGACCCTGCACGCCCGCCTGGTACGCCGTTCGCTGGAGCGTGGCTACTACCAGGGCTGGGACCTGCACCCGGCCCAGCTGCCCACCCGGTTCGCCGCGACGTACGCGTTCTACCGCAGCGGGTTCGCCCGCTCCGCCGAGCGCCTCCACCGCTATCTCGGGCGGTCCGGCGGCGGCGTCCTCGACGAGCCGGCGACCGCTCGCGCCCTGGCCGACTTCGTGCTGCGCGGGGTCGACTGCGGTGCCCTCGGCCTCGACGAGGTCGCGGCCGCGACCGGTCTGGACGAGGCCGGGCTCCTCGCCCTGGCCCGGCCGACGCGCGGCTGACCGGTTCCGCAGGACCCGCTTCGGCGGATCCGGGTCGGGGGTTGACGACGGTCGGGCCCGGCCCTATGGTTTTCCATCAGTCGGTAACTAGTTTCCACTTTATGGAAGCCACCCCAACCAGCAACCAGGCGTCGATCCCGGCCGCGGGGGATCGGGCGCCACGAGGGAGCCAGACCATGGCCATCGTGCTCGGAGCGAACCAGTACGGCAAGGCGGAGAACCGCGTGGTGCGGATCTACCGCGACACGGCCCGCCACGAGATCCGCGATCTCAACGTCTCCACGTCGCTGCGCGGTGACTTCACCGCCGCGCACACCGACGGCGACCAGGCCGACGTCCTGCCGACGGACACCCAGAAGAACACCGCCTTCGCCTATGCCAAGGAGCACGGTGTCTCCTCGCCGGAGGACTACGCGCTCGCGCTGGGCGGCCGCTTCCTGGAGGCGGTCCCGGCCGCCGCCTCGGCCCAGATCCGGGTCGAGGAGTACGCGTGGGACCGCATCCCGGTCGACGGCCGCCCCCACGACCACGCCTTCGTGCGGCGTGGCACCGACACCCGGACCGCGGTCGTCACCGTCGAGGGACGCGGCGCCGATCGCCGGGCCTGGGTCGTCTCGGGGCTGACCGACCTGACCGTGCTCAAGTCGACGGGCTCGGAGTTCAAGGGCTTCCTCAAGGACCGCTTCACCACGCTGCAGGAGGCCGACGACCGGATCATGGCCACCTCGCTGACCGCGCGGTGGCGACACGGCTCCGCCGAGGGCGTCGACTGGAACGCGTCGTACGACGACATCCGCGCGATCCTGCTGAGCACCTTCGCCGACACCTACAGCCGGGCCCTGCAGGAGACCCTGCACGCCATGGGCAGCCGGGTCCTCGAGGCCCACCCCGAGGTCGCCGAGATCAGGTTCTCGGCACCCAACAAGCACCACTTCCTCTACGACCTCGCCCCCTTCGGGCTCGAGAACGACGGAGAGGTCTTCATCGCCGCCGACCGCCCCTACGGCCTGATCGAGGCGGCCGTGACCCGCGACGACGCCGGGGACCCCGGGCCGGCCTGGACCGCCGTGCCCGGCTTCGCCTGAGCCGGCGTCCCTCGCCCGACCACACCCACACCACACCCGAGGACCGAACGATGAGCGCTACCGCAGCCACCGCACCCCGGAGAACCCGGCCCAAGCACCCGGTCGACGAGGTGCTGCCTCCCGAGAAGCTGGCCGTCTACGGACTGCAGCACGTGATGGCCTTCTACGCCGGCGCGGTCGTCGTGCCGATCCTGCTGGCCGGTGCCATCGGGCTCAGCACGAGCCAGCTGATCCACCTGATCAACGCCGACCTGTTCACCTGCGGCATCGCGTCGATCCTGCAGTCGGTGGGCATCTGGAAGATCGGCGTGCGGCTGCCGCTGCTGCAGGGGGTCACGTTCACCGCGGTCTCGCCGATGATCGTGATCGGGCTCGACCACGGCCAGGGCTCGAACGGGTTGGTCTACATCTACGGCGCGGTGATCGTGGCGGGGATCTTCACCTTCCTGCTGGCGCCGTTCTTCTCGCAGCTGGTGCGGTTCTTCCCACCGGTCGTGACCGGCACCGTGATCACGATCATCGGAATCTCGCTGGTGCCGGTCGCGGCGATGGACGCCGGCGGCGGGAACTTCGCCTTCGCCAACCCGAAGCTGGTCCCCTCGGGACTGACGTTCGGCAGCCCGACCAACCTCTACCTCTCCTTCGGCACGATCGTGCTGATCCTCCTGATCACCCGCTACGCCCGCGGCTTCCTCAACACCGTGGCCGTCCTGGTCGGCCTGGTCGTGGGTACGGCGGTCGCGGCCCTCGTCGGTGACGGGGACGGCGGCAGGGTCGCCACCTTCCACGGTGTCTCGCAGGCGGACTGGGTCGGCTTCACCGGCCCCTTCCACTTCGGCGCCCCGAAGTTCGCCGTGCTGCCCATCCTGCTGATGATCGTCGTCATGCTGATCACCGCGGTCGAGACCACCGGTGACGTCTACGCCACCGGCCAGATCGTCGAGAAGCCGATCTCGAAGACTGACATCGCCTCGGCCCTGCGGGCCGACGGTCTGGCCACGCTGCTGGGCGGCATCATGAACTCCTTCCCCTACACGTGCTTCGCCGAGAACGTCGGCCTGGTCCGGCTGACCCGGATCAAGAGCCGCTGGGTGGTCGCCACCGCCGGCGGCATCATGATCCTGCTCGGACTGCTGCCGAAGGCAGGCGCCCTGGTGGCCGCGATCCCCCCGTCGGTGCTGGGTGGCGCCGCGCTGGTCATGTTCGGCACGGTCGCGGCGGTCGGCATCCAGACCCTGGGCCGCGTCGACTTCAACAACCACCGCAACGTGATCGTGGTCGCCGTCAGCATCGGCGTGGCGCTGATCCCCGTCGGCACGCCGCAGGTGGACAACACCTCCGCGTTCTTCTCCCAGCTGCCCACCAACGTGCAGACGTTCCTCAACTCCGGCATCACCGCCGGCAGCATCGCGGCCATCGTGCTCAACCTGTTCCTGAACCACTTCGGGGGCAACGCGGTGGTCACCCAGTCCGACCGCGCGACCATCGCCCAGCTCAACGCGATGCCGGCCGGGGAGTTCGTGGCCCTGGTCGGGCCGGCGTTCCAGGGCTCGTCGCCGATCGCCGACCGCGTGGCGCAGGCCCGGCCGTTCGCGGACGCGGCCGGGCTCCGGGCCGCGCTGCAGGACCAGCTGTTCGCGCTCTCCCCGGACCACCAGCGTGCCCTGATGGACGCCTACCCGTCGCTGGCGGGCGCCGAGCTCCTCGCCGGCGAGCTGGGCGAGAACTCTCTGCTGGACCAGGCCTCCGCCGGCCTGACCTTCCTCTCCGAGGAGGAGCAGGAGGCGTTCGACGAGGTCAACGCGGCGTACCGGGAGAAGTTCGGCTTCCCGCTGATCATCGCCACCCGCGACCTGACCTCGGAGCAGGTGCTCGAGCAGGCCTGGGACCGACTCGACAACTCACCGGTCCAGGAGCGCGCCGCGGCCCTGCTGGAGGTGGCCAAGATCGCCAACCACCGCTTGGCTGACAAGGTGGAGGACACCAACCCGCTCGGGCTGATCAGGTCGTCCAACCTGCAGAGGCTGCACTGACCGGAGACCGACCCCAGGAGATCACCGTGCCGGACGTGGCCTGGCTCGACGCCGCGAACGCGGACGACGTACGCGACCTGCTGCTGACCCTGACCGCGTCCCCGGCGTGGGCGGGTGCGGTGGTGGCCGGGCGCCCGTACGGCGACGTCGACGCGCTCCTGGACCACTCGGACGCCCTGGTGGGCGCCCTGCCGGAGGGCGAGGTGGACGCCGCACTGTCCGGGCATCCGCGGATCGGCGAAGGGGCCCCGTCCCTGGACGCCGACTCCGCGGCCCGGTCGGCACGCGAGCAGGCCGGCATGGCCGTCGCGGACGACCGGGTCAAGGAGGCGATGGCGTCGGCCAACGCCGACTACGAGGCGAGGTTCGGCCGGATCTACCTGGTGGCCGCGGCCGGGCGCACCGCCGAGGAGCTGCTGGCGCTCGTGGAGCAGCGCCTGTCCAACGACCCCGCAACCGAGCTGGACGTCGTGCGTCGGGAGCTGGCGCGGATCACCCGGCTCCGGCTCGCCGACACCTTCGGAGGAGATCACGCATGAGCCTGTCGACCCACGTGCTCGACACCAGCGCCGGCCGGCCGGCCGCGCAGGTGTCGGTGG
>JBAUWD010000426.1:0-4743 GCA_049583575.1 Nocardioides sp. | reverse complement strand
CCCTCACGCTCTACGAGCCGGTCGGCCTGACCGCGCAGCTCGTGCACGGGGACCTCTCGGGCAACCTGCTGCGTGAGGGCGACCGGCCCACGGTGATCGACTGGCCGCCGTACGTGCGTCCGGTCGGCTGGGCCCTCGCCGTGGCCGCGCTGGACGCGGTGTGCTGGGACGGCGCGGAGCCGGCGCTGCTCGATCGCTGGAGCGACCTGGAGGCCTGGGGCCAGCTGCTCCTGCGGGCACTGGTCTACCGGGTGGCGACGCTGGGGCGCCGCGAGGCGCTCGGCCTCACGCGCCCGGACGACGACGCGTTCCGCGAGGTCGAGCGTGGCGCCCTGCGCCTGGTCCGGGAGCGGCTGTGAGCGACCACTACTTCTCCGCCGACCCGTCGGTCCCCTTCGCCCGCGAGCCGCTCAGCTGCGAGGTGTGGGGTCTGCGGCTCGACCTGGTCAGCGGCGCCGGCGTCTACAGCCGCGGCCGGCTCGACCCCGGGACGGCCGTGCTGTTCCGCGAGACCGAGCCGCCCCCACCCGGCCACGTGCTCGACCTCGGCACCGGGTACGGCGTGATCGGGCTGGCCATCGCCGCCGCGTGGCGACGCGACGGCGTACCCTCCGGCGGCGACTCGGGGGTCACCGGGGTCGAGGTCAACCGGCGAGCGGTCCTGCTCGCGAACCAGAACGCCGTATCCCTCGGCCTCCAGGACCGGTACGTCGCGTGCGACCCGGCCGTCGTGCCGCCGACCGTCCACGTCGACGAGATCTGGTCCAACCCGCCGATCCGGATCGGCAAGCAGGCGCTCCACGCACTGCTCCTGGAGTGGTTCGCGCGCCTGTCCCCGGGTGGGCGGGCCGTGATGGTCGTCGGCAAGAACCTCGGCGGCGACTCCCTCCAGTCCTGGCTCACCGACCAGGGCTACCCGACGAACCGGGTCGCGAGCGCCAAGGGGTTCCGGGTGCTCGAGAGCCGCAGCGCCTGACGGATCACCCGTGCGGGCCATTGGCATCGAGGCGCGAATGGTCCACAGTGGCCCTTTGTGTAAGTGGCCCTTTGGGTATCGGACCGCGACTCCGACGCTCCTCACCCTCACTACGTCGTCTGGGAGGAAACCACATGCCACGTCCGCTCGCCCTGCTCACCGCTGCCGGCCTCTCGGCCGCCCTCCTGGCGGCGCCCGCGGCGCCGTCGCTGGCGTCCGGCTCGCCGCGAGCCCACGGCAGCGGGGTCCGTGGTGACTTCGATGGTGACGGGCGTGTCGACCTCGCGATCGGCGCGCCCGGAGGCAACCGCGTGATGATCCGATACACGCACGCGTCGCCCGGCGGCTCGCACGTGGCCTGGATCGCTCCCGTCGCCCACAGCCACCACTACCAGCCGGACTTCGGCCGGAGCCTCGCGGTGGGCGACTTCAACGGCGACGGCTTCGCCGACCTCGCGGTGGGAGCGCCGTCGTACACGACCCCACCGACCGGCGGCGGAGTACTCGAGACCAGAGGCGCCGTGTTCGTCTTCCACGGCTCGCCGCACGGGCTCGTCGCCGACCCGCTCGCGATCACCGGACCGTACGACGGGGGCGACCCCTTCGAGCTGGGTGGCGCGCTGGCTGCGGCCGACGTCAACCATGACGGGAAGGATGACCTCGCGGTCACGCTCGGCGGCGCCGACAACGGCAACATCCGCGTGTACCACGGCTCCGCGTCCGGCCTCGGCACGACGTTCCAGGCGCTCGACGACTACGAGGCCACCTCGCTGGCCTTCGGCGACCTCAACCGGGACCACCACCCCGAGCTCGTCGCGGGGTCGACGATCGACCTCGCCAACCCGACCGACGAGTTCTCCGGTGACGTGATGGTCTGGCACGGCACGTCATCCGGCCTCCGGGCGAGCAACCCACAGAAGATCCGCGGTGACCAGCTGGGGCTGTTCAGCGACCTGGGCTACGCCGTCGCCACCGGCGACGTCAACGGCGACGGCTACACCGACGTCGTCGCCGGCGCGCCGTACGACCGCTACGTCGGCACCCGCCGGAGCGCCGGCACGATCGTCCTGCTCACCGGTGGCCCGCACGGTCTCAAGGCCAGGCACCACCAGCGGTTGAACGAGAAGCGTCTCAACCCGCACTGGCACGACGGCAACGGGTTCGGCAGCGCGCTGTCGGTCACCCACGTCGACGGTGACCGCTTCGGCGACGTCGTGGTCGGGGCCGTGCGCGAGCGGGTGTCGGGCAAGTCGCGGGCAGGCGCCGTCTACCTGGTGCACGGAGGCCGCCACGGTCTCACCGCCCACCACGCCCAGCGCATCACGCAGGCGTCGAGGGGCATCCCGGGCAACGTGGCGCACAAGGCCGCCTTCGGCACCTCGGTCTGGGGGGTGAAGCTCGACCGCGACCGCTTCGGCGACGTCGTGATCGGGGTCCCCGACACCGCCGGCTCGTCCCGTGGCGGCGGGTTCGCGCGGATCCCCGGCTCGCGCACCGGGCTGAAGGTGGCCGCGGCGTTCGGGGTCTTCAGCCACCGCCACGGGTTCCGCCTCGGCGCCAGCGTGCGCTGACCGGAGCCCGGGCCGAGCACCGAACCGTCGGTCCGCCTCGAAGACCGACGTCGCCCGGGTGTCGTATCGACGAGAGTGCGTTCGTGGTGAGGGTGAGCGGCAGTCGTCCGGGCTGCCCCGAGCAGAGGAGCTGAGATGGGGCTGTACCTGATCGCCTTCAACGACGAGTGGGTCCCCGACTTCACGATGGACGAGCTGCGCGAGAAGGGCACGTCCGCGCGGGCCGTGATCGAGGAGATGACGGACGCCGGCGTGTTCGTCTTCAGCGACGGTGGCCTGGACGCCTCGACCGTCGTGTGCAGCGTCGACCCGAGCAGTGGGTCCCCCGTGTTCACCGACGGGCCGTTCGTCGAGACCAAGGAGCACCTCGGCGGGTTCGCCGTCGTCGACGTCGCCGACGAGGCCGACGCCCGGTACTGGGCCGGCCGGATCGCGATCGCCGTCGGCTGGCCGCAGGAGGTGCATCGCTTCCCCCATCGCCTGGCTTCGAGCGAGGAGGCGCGGTCCGACGCCGTCTCGTGACGGCGCCGACATCGATTTGGTCACGAGTACGACGCGGTCCTTGCCCGCGCCCCTGCCTGCGGCTTGACTGCCGGAGGCCGAGGTCACGAGACGGTCACGGACCGGCCGGCCGGGGTGCACCGGGAGAGGGGGAGCCGTGGAGGCCGCGGTCGAACCGTCGGGTGGGCTGTCCGTGCGGTGCCAGGGTCTCGTGCACCTCTACAAGACCTTCGAGGGCCACGACGTGGTCGCCCTGCAGGGCGTCGACCTCACCGTCGACGCCGGAGAGCGCGTGGCGTTCCTCGGCCCGAGCGGCTCGGGCAAGTCCACCCTGCTGACGCTCTTCGGTGGGATCCAGCGTCCGAGCGCGGGCCGGATCTTCCTCGGCGACGAGGAGATCTCACGGATGAGCGAGCGACAGCTGACCAGGGTCCGCGCCTCTCGCGTCAGCACCATGCTCCAGGGGGCGACCCGCAACCTCCTGCACTACGCGACCGCCCACCAGAACCTCCGGTTCAGCCGCTCGGCCAGCAGCGATCCCGACCGCACGCTCGGCGACGCCGAGCTCCTGCGCAGGGTCGGGCTCGAGGCGCACGGCGACCAGGTCGTCTCGAGCATGTCCGGCGGGGAGCGGCAGCGTCTCGCCCTGGCCTGCAGCGTCACCAGCGCGCCCCGGCTGTTGCTGGCCGACGAGCCGACCAGCCAGCTCAGCCACGAGGACCGCGACCACATGCTCGACCTGATCCACGCCCTCGGGAACGACTTCGGCACCACCATCCTCGTGGTGACCCACCAGCCCGAGGTGGCCCGCACGTTCC
The DNA here is from genome assembly GCA_049583575.1 of Nocardioides sp. Lineage (GTDB taxonomy): Bacteria > Actinomycetota > Actinomycetes > Propionibacteriales > Nocardioidaceae > Nocardioides. The sequence goes on along the minus strand of JBAUWD010000426.1, from coordinate 877 downwards.
CGCGCACCATCACCATGCGCGGGGGTCGCGTGGGCATGGAGGGCCGGGAGGGTGCCGAGTACGTCGTCGTCGGCGCCGAGGGCGTGGTGCACCTGCCCGCCCACATCGCCCGTGAGTGGCCGCCGGGCACCCTCGTGCGGATCGAGCCGGAGGAGGCCGACCGGCTGCTCCTGAGCCGCTCCCGGGACGAGATGGACCAGGCGTGAGCAGTCCCTGGAGCCACCCGCACCCCGCCGCGTCGTACGACGAGACGCCGGCCGACGAGCTGCTGCTCGAGGACGTCTCGCTGAACATCGGTGGGCGCTGGGCGCTGGAACGGCTCACCGTCTCGCTCCGCCCGGGCGAGGTCACCGCGCTGGCGGGGCCGTCCGGCTCCGGCAAGACGACGCTGCTGTCCATCGCCGGCGGGATCCTCGAGCCGACCACCGGGTTCGCGTCGTACGCCGGGCGGCACATGTGGCAGGGCGACGGCGACCCGCGGCACGAGGTCGCGTTCGTGCTGCAGGTCTACGGCCTGGTGCCGATCCTCAGTGCGCGGGAGAACGTCGCGATCGCCCTGCGCGCTCGCGGCGAGAGCCCGCGCGCCGCCGACGACCGTGCCGACGCGGAGCTGGCCCGCTTCCACATCGGCGACCTCGGCGACCGGCAGGTCGAGGAGCTGTCGGGCGGCCAGATGCAGCGCGTCGCCTGTGCCCGCGCCTTCGCCGTCGCCCCGGGGATCCTGCTCGCCGACGAGCCGACCAGCGAGCTCGACGAGGGCAACCGGGAGCACGTCATGGACCAGCTGCGGCACGAGGCGGCCCGCGGCGCGATCGTGGTCGTCGCCACGCACGACCCGGCCGTCGTCGACGCGGCGGACCGTCGGCTGGTGCTCGAC
>JBAUWD010000425.1:0-4553 GCA_049583575.1 Nocardioides sp. | reverse complement strand
GCGTACGACCAGGTGATCCTCGCCACCGGCGTCACCCCGCGGGTGCCGGCGCTCGACGGTGTCGACCACCCGAGCGTCGCGACGTACGCCGACGTGCTCTCCGGGCGGGTCGTGCCCGGCCGGCGCGTCGCGGTCGTCGGCGCCGGCGGCATCGGCGTCGACGTGTGCCACTTCCTGACCCACGACCCCGCGGACGGGCTCGACGACTGGATGGCGCACTGGGGTGTCGGCGACCCCGCGCTCCACCCAGGCGGCCTCACCGAGCCCAAGCCCCGCACGCCGATCCGCGACGTGACGCTGATCCAGCGCAAGACGACGCCCATCGGCGTCGGGCTCGGTCGGACCAGCGGCTGGGCCCATCGCGCCGTGCTCCGGCAGTCGGGCGTCCGCCAGCTCCGCGGTGCGTCGTACGACCGGGTCGACGACCACGGCCTCCACCTCAGCGTCGGCGGCGAGCCGATGACCCTGGAGGTCGACCACGTCGTGCTCTGCGCGGGCCAGGAGTCGGTCCGGAGCCTGTACGACGACCTGGTGGCGGCCGGCGTCTCGGCCCACCTGGTCGGCGGCGCCGACGTGGCCGCCGAGCTGGACGCCGAGCGCGCCATCGAGCAGGGCACCCGCGTGGTGGCGGCCCTCCCGGCACGACGGCGCGTCGCGAGTCCCGTTCCCTAGACTCCCCGCATGCGGATCACCGTCCTCGGCTGCGGCTATCTCGGAGCCACCCACGCCGCGACGATGGCCGAGCTCGGGCACGAGGTCCTCGGCCTGGAGATCGACGCCGCCCGGCGCCGGGCGCTCGGCGAGGGCCGGGTCCCGATGTACGAGCCGGGCCTCGCCGACCTGCTCTCGCGCCATGTCGCCTCCGGCCGGCTCCGGTTCACCGACTCCTACGAGGAGGTCGCCGCCTTCGGCGATCTCCATTTCCTGTGCGTCGGCACGCCGCAGAAGCCCGAGAGCCTCGCCGCCGACGTCAGCCAGGTCGAGGCCGCCGTCGCGGGGCTGGCACCGCACCTCGCCGGCCCGTGCGTGCTGGTCGGCAAGTCGACCGTTCCGGTCGGCACCGCCGAGCGGCTGTCGGGCCGCCTCGCCGCGCTGGCTCCGGCCGGGGACGAGGCGCTCCTGGCGTGGAACCCCGAGTTCCTCCGCGAGGGGTTCGCCGTCGAGGACTCCCTGCATCCCGACCGGATCGTCCTCGGTGTCTCCGATGGCCGCGCCGAGAAGGTGCTGCGCGACTTCTACGCTCCCATGGTCGACGCGGGTGCCCCCGTCGTGGTCACGGACTTCGCGACCGCTGAGCTGGTGAAGGTCGCCGCCAACTCCTTCTTGGCCACCAAGATCTCGTTCATCAACGCGATGGCCGAGGTGTGCGAGGAGACCGGCGCGGACGTGGTCGACCTCGCCGACTCGATCGGGTACGACGCGCGCATCGGCCGCCGTTTCCTGCAGGCCGGCATCGGCTTCGGAGGCGGCTGCCTGCCAAAGGACATCCGGGCGTTCGTGCACCGGGCCGGCGAGCTAGGCGTCGAAGACGCGATGACCTTCCTGCGTCACGTCGACGACGTGAACCAGCGGCAGCGCGAGCGCGTCGTCCACGTCGCGCACGCGATGGTCGGCGGCTCCGTGGACGGTGCGCGGATCGGGGTCTGGGGGGCGGCGTTCAAGCCGGACAGCGACGACGTCCGCGACTCGCCCGCGCTGTGGATCGCGGGCCAGCTCCACCTCAGCGGTGCCCGGGTACAGGTCTACGACCCGCGCGCCAACGCGACCGCACGCGTGTTGTTCCCGACCCTGACCTATGCCGGGTCCGCGGTCGAGGCGTGCCGCGACGCCGACCTGGTGCTCCACCTGACCGAGTGGCCGGAGTTCCGCGAGATCACGCCGTCCGACCTGGACGGGGTCGTCCGCCGCCCGCGGCTCTTCGACGGGCGCAACGCGCTCGACCTCGACGCCTGGCGCTCGGCCGGCTGGACCGCCCGGGCGGTCGGCCGGCGCTGACCGGTTCCGCTCAGTTGTCCGGCGGCTGCATCCTGATGGTGTCGGCGTACCACGCGAACGACCGCTTCGGGATGCGCTCCTGGGTCTCCCGGTCGACGTACACCAGACCGAAGCGCTGCGTGTGGCCCTCGGCCCACTCGAAGCCGTCCAGCAGCGAGCGCGCGTAGTAGCCGCGGACGTCGACCCCGGCGCGTACGGCGACGGCGACGGCGCGCAGGTGGGCGTCGAGGTAGTCGATGCGCTCCTGGTCGTCGACCACACCGTGCTCGTCGGGACCGCTGACGTAGGAACAGCCGGACCCGGTGATCATGATCGGCGGCAGGGCGGCTCGGTAGCGGGCGCGCAGCGTGATCAGCCACTCACGGAGGGCGTCCGGCACGACCGGCCAGCCGAGGTCGGTGGTCGGGTAGCCCACGAGGTCCAGGGTCTCGAACGGCATCGGGGAGTCCTCGTGGGAGGCCGCGATGCGCATCGGGTTGTAGTAGGTGACACCGTAGAAGTCGAGCGGCTGCCGGATCGTGGCCAGGTCGCCGGGCCGGATCACCGGCTCGACCAGCGGCGCCAGGTCGTCGGGGTAGCGGCCGAAGAGCATCGGCTCGGCGAACATGCCGTTCCAGACGGCGTCGAACAGCTTCGAGGCGCCGACGTCCGCCTCGTCGTCGCTGGCGGGCCACATCGGCGCGTGGTTGTTGGCGCATCCGACGCTGCCCGCCCCCCCGGTGCGCAGCGCGATCGCCGCGCGGCCGTGGGCGAGGAGCAGGTGGTGCGAGATCCGCAGTGCCTCGAAGGTCAGCGCCCGGCCCGGTGCGTGGGTGCCCAGGCCGTAGCCCAGGATGGCCGCGATGTTCGGCTCGTTGACCGGCACCCAGTGCTCGACCCGGTCGGACAGCCGCTCGGCGACCAGTGCGGCGTACTCCGCGAAGCGGTCGGCGGTGTCCCGGTTCAGCCAGCCACCGCAGTCCTCGAGGGCCTGGGGCAGGTCCCAGTGGTACAGCGTCGCCATCGGCTGGATCCCCCGGGCGAGCAGTCCGTCGACCAGGCGCTCGTAGAAGTCGAGCCCGGAGGCGTTGACGTGGCCCGAGCCGCTGGGCTGGATCCGCGACCACGACGTGGAGAACCGGTAGCCGCCGACGCCCAGCCGCTCCATCAGGTCGAGATCCTCGTCGACGCGGTGGTAGTGGTCACTGGCGACGTCGCCCGTGGTGCCGTCGACGATGTGCCCGGGAGCGTGGCTGAAGGTGTCCCAGATGCTCTGGCCCTTGCCGTCGTCGGTGGCCGCCCCCTCGACCTGGTACGCCGCGGCGCCGGCACCGAACCGGAAGCCCGGTGGAAGCAGAGGGTGACCCACGGGGATCATTGTGGGGGTGAGCGTCATGGTTCGGAGACGATTGGACCGGTTCTTGACTCGCGAGTCAGCCCGTCAGGCCTGGCACTCGTTCTCCTTCGGGACGTCGTACGACCCCGAGCGTACGTCGTTCGGGCCCCTGATCGCCCTGAACGACGAGCTGCTCGGGCCGGGCGCCGGACATGCCGCCCACGACCATGCGGACGTCGTCCTGGTCACCTGGGTCGTGTACGGCGAGCTGTGCCACACCGACGAGTCGGGGACCTCGCTCCAGCCGGCGGGCCAGCTCGCGGTCACCCACGCCGGCAGCGGTACGACGCACAGCGAGACGGCCGCGGAGGGCGCGACGCGGTTCGTGCAGATGTGGCTGCGGCCCGGCGAGACCGGTGGTGCACTGACCCGCGAGACCGGCGTACCGGACCTCGGCCGCGGTGGGCTGGTCCACGTGGCCGGCGCGGACGGGCTGCGGCTCGGCGTCCCCGGGGCGGAGCTGTGGCTGGGGACGCTCGACGCCGGCGAGACGGTCACCCTGCCCGGGGCCGCACGCGTCTACGCGTTCGTGGTGACCGGTGCGCTCACCCGGTCGAGCCTGGCCGAGCCGCTGGCGGCCGGCGACGCGTTCGAGATCACCGAGCCGGGCGACGCGGCCGCCCGCGAGCTGTCGGTCACCGCCGCGGTCCCGACCCAGCTGCTGGTCTGGACCTTCGCCGACTGAGGTCAGGGCACCAGCACACCGGGGTTGAGGATCCCCTCGGGATCCACCGCCTGCTTGACGGCACCCAGCACCGCGAGGCCGACCGGCCCGATCTCGGACCCCAGCCAGGGCCGGTGATCGGTGCCGACGCCGTGGTGGTGGGTGATCGTGGCCCCCGACGAGACGATCGCGTCCATGGCCGCCGCCTTGGCCGCGCGCCAGCGCTCGAGGGGGTCGTCGCCCTCCGCGGCGGCCACCGTGAAGTACAGCGACGCCCCGGTCTCGTAGACGTGCGAGACGTGGCACAGCACGAGCGCCGGCTCGCCGAGCGCCGCCTTCAGCGCGGCGCTCACCGCGTCGTAGACCTCGCCCAGGCGCGACCAGTAGGTCGCGGTCTCGAGCGTCTCCACGAGGACGCCGACGTCGAGCAGCGCGTCGCGCAGGTACGGCGCGCGGAACCGTCCCTCGACCCAGGCCCGGCCGGGCTCCTCCCCCAGCGCCTCGCCGCCGAGGCCGGTG
>JBAUWD010000424.1:0-6368 GCA_049583575.1 Nocardioides sp. | reverse complement strand
GTCCGAGACGGTCGACCGGGTGAAGTCGGCCGGTGCGCGCGAGGTCCGCAGCGACCGGCTCGACGTCTCCGACCGCACCGCGATGGCGTCGTACGCCGCGGCCGTGGCCGAGCAGCTCGGCCGGGTCCACCTGCTCGTCAACAACGCCGGCGTGGCGCTGGCCGGCGACGTCGAGGACCTCGCCTACCCCGACATGGACTGGATCATCGGCATCAACTTCTGGGGGGTGGTCAACGGCACGAAGGAGTTCCTGCCCCATCTGATCGACTCCGGAGACGGCCACGTGGTCAACGTGTCGTCGCTGTTCGGCCTGGTGTCGATACCGGGCCTGTCGATGTACAACGCCGCCAAGTACGCCGTCCGCGGCTTCACCGAGGCGCTCCGCGAGGAGATGCTGGTGGCCGGTCACCCGGTCGGTGTCACCGCCGTGCACCCCGGCGGCGTGCGGACCGGGATCGCGCGCAACGCCCGGGTCTCCGACCGCGTGGACCACGACGAGAACGCGCGCCGGTTCGACCGGCTCGCCAGGACGTCGCCCGAGCGGGCCGCCGAGATCATCGTGACCAAGGGGGTCCTCGGCAACCGCGCGCGCGTCCTGGTCGGGCTCGACGCCCATCTGCTGCACCATGCCGCCCGGCTCACCGGCTCCCGCTACCAGGACCTCGTGGCCGCCGCCGCACGCCGTACCCAGCCGCCCAAGCGTTGAGAGGTCACAGATGGTCCATCGAGAGGTCACACATGGTCGGTGTAGGGTCGTTGGCTGGACCACTTGTGACGCCTCATCGAGCCATCTGTGACCTCTCAACGGGTCGGCGATCCGGTGCGGATCGAGATGGAGAAGTGGGGCGGCCGGGTCCACTGGCACATTCCGGCGCACTGGCTGGGTAGCGACGAGTACGGCGACTGGATCGGCATCCCGGCCGGCACCGTGATGAAGCGGCCGGGGCTCGAGATCCGCTCTGAGTTCGACCAGGTGGGGCTCGTGCCGGGGCCCGGCGCCGCCCTGGAGCGCGGCTTCCTGGCGACCTTCCACGTCCCACCGGCACCGACCTGGGTGTACGTCGACATGACCACGCCACCGCGCTGGGAGGGCCCCGTGGTCCGTGCCGTCGACCTCGACCTCGACGTGATCCGGATGAGGGAGGGGTACGTGGTCGTCGACGACGAGGACGAGTTCGCCGAGCACCGGGTCGCGTTCGGCTATCCGCCCGAGATCGTCGCGCTGGCCGAGGCGAGCCGCGACCGGGTGCACGCCGCCATCCTCGAGGAGGACCCGCCGTACGACGGGGTCCACGAGCGGTGGCAGCGCGTGCTGGACGCCCTCCCCGGACTCCGCGACTGATCCGCCCCGGAGGGTTTGAGCCCCGCCCCCGCGGGGGAAACGTCGAAGGGACGACGACGAACCGGGGAGTACGACGTGAGTGAGCTGCGGACCGAGCTGTCCGACCTGGCCCTCGCCCGCGAGCAGGTGGCCGGCATCGCGACCTCGCTCACCCGCGAGCGGACCTCCCTGCACGACTCCATGCGCGAGCTCCTGGGCTCCGGCTGGCAGGGTCCGGCGGCGACGGAGTTCTCCGAGGCGTGGGACGACTGGAACGCGGCCGCCTCGGAGATGCTGGCCGGGTTGCACGCGACGAGTCGGCTGCTGGAGGCGGCGCGGGTCGACTTCACCCTCACCGACGACGGCAGCCACAGCGACCTGACCCGGCTGGCGGTGCGCCTCGGCCCGACGGACGCCCGCCCATGAGCGGCTACCGCGTCGACACCGACGCCCTCCAGGAGCGGATCGCCGAGATGACGGCGTTCGAGCGGAGTCTCGAGCGACAGCTGGCCGAGCTCGACCGCGCCGTCTCGTAGCTCCACATCACGTGGATCGGCGACGCGGCCGCCGCCCCCCGCGCGGCACACGCCACCTGGCGCAAGGGTGCCGACGACATGAGGAGGGCGGTCGCCGCGATGCGGGACGCGGCGCGGATCGCGCACGGCAACTACCACGCGGCCGTCGCCGCGAACACCCGGATGTGGGAGTCGGTCCGATGAGGGTCGAGATGGACAGCGGTCCCTTCGTGACGGGCTGCTCGTACCTCTACGACCTGAACCACGACGTCGTGGACACGATGAGCACCCTCACGAACGCCCTGGACGCGTGCGGCGCGATGGCCGGTGGCGACACCTCCGGAGAGGCCTGGGCCGCGCAGTACGACCCGGCCGCGGCCAAGGCCGTGCAGGCCGGGTGCGACCTCGGGGATGCGGGCGCCCACCTGGCCAACCTCACCGACGTCGCCCTGGTCAACCACCGCGCCGCGGACGGCGGCGCGATGTTGAGCGGTCCCCCGGAGCTCCAGCGCAGCGACGGCGACGAGAACCCCGACCACTACGGCGAGTCGATCTCCGCTCCGGCACCCCCGACCGCGAAGGGCGGCACGGGCGACGTGCCCGGATGGTGGCACTGGGTGGCCGGTCATCTCGAGGGCTGGTTCTGGCCGGACGCCGACACCGGCAGGCTCCGCTCGGCGGGCGCCGCCTGGGCACAGGCCGCCTCCGAGCTCACCGCCACGACGTACCTCATCGACGGCGCGATCGGCGACTACCTCCTGATCACGTCGCCCGAGGTGAACGCCGCCAACCGCGCCCTGACCGACCTCAAGGGACACGTCACCGACCTCGCGAGCGCCTTCGGCGACCTGGGCGAGGCCTGCACCCAGTACGCCCAGGACGTCGACGACAAGCACCACGAGATCGAGGAGGCCAGCACGGCCGACGCGATGGCCGCGGTCCGCACGATGGGTGCCCAGGGTGAGCGAGACGCGCAGATCGTGAAGAACTCGACGCGCATCCCGGCACCGAGCGGCAAGGCGGCGTACCGGATCCCCGACGAGCTGACCTCGACCCAGCTCGGCGAGGTCAAGAACGTCGCCAAGCAGGGCTGGAGCAGCCAGATGTCGGACTTCTACGACTACGCCAGCAGCCAGGTGCCGCCCTTGAAGATGGTGATCTACGTCCGGCAGAACACGCAGATCGTCGGCAAGCTGGCACAGCTGGTGGCCGACGGCGACATCACCGTCATCCGCAAGCTCCCGGCCGTGAAGTAGCGTGCCCGAGATGACGAGCACGAGTGCCTCCGGGCTCGACGTCGAGATCCGGCGCGACCTCGCCGCACACGGCGTCGAGGTCACCGACCTGTCCGACCTGACCCGGGCCGGGGGCCGCTACTCCCCCGAGGTCGCGCAGGTGCTGGTCGACTGGCTGCCCCGCACCACCGACGACCCGTCGCTGCAGGAGCAGCTGGTCCGGCAGCTCTCGGTGCCCTGGGCTCGCAAGCAGGCATTGGGGCCGATGCTCGACCTGTTCCGCACCGCGCCCGGCGACACCAAGCCCGCCGAGCTGCGCCGCTGGGCCGTGGGCAACGCGCTGGACGTGCTGGCCACCGACGCGGTCTTCGACGAGATGGCAGCGCTCGCCGGCGAGCCGTCGTACGGCGCGTCGCGGCAGATGGTGGTGCTCTGGCTCGGCCGCACCAAGCAGCACCGGGCGCGGGCCGTGGACGTGCTGCTCGGTCTGCTCGACCAGGACGACGTCAGCGGCCACGCGGTCAAGGCGTTGGCCAAGCTCAAGGACCCGCGGTCGATCGAGGGCCTGCGCCGGATGGCCAACGACCCCCGCGCCTGGGTGCGCGGCGCCGCGAAGCGGACCGTGGAGCGGCTCGAGGCCTGAGCCACCCGCTCACCAGATCCGGGCGATCCCCTCTCCGGCGGTGAGCTCGCCCGGCTCGAAGGCACCATCGACCAGGCGGTAGGGCAGCGTCACCTCGATCGCGGGCCCGTCGGCGTGCTCGAGCTGGACCGCGACCCGGTCTCCGTCGGCGCCGGTGCGGTCGGTGACGAGGCCGGCCGCGCGGAAGTCGCCGCTGTGCTCGGTCAGCGACCGCCACAGCGAGGCGAGCAGCTCCTCGGCCTCGGGCCGATCGCTCGTGACGGCGACGTTGACCAGCTGGTCCTCGCCGTCGTAGCTCCGGGCCACGGCGAAGGGCAGGAAGCCGCCGGAGTCGCGCAGCGACTGCTCGGCAGTGGTCAGCGCCGCATCGAGCAGCGAGTCGAGGTCGGCCTGCACCTGGGCGCTGGCGGCGTCACGCCACGAAGCCATCTGTTCCTCCCGATCGGATGTGCGACGTGCCGACCCTAGCGAGAGCCCGGACGAGGCCTCATCTCACGAACCTGAAGAGCCGCTCCGGCAACGGCTCAACCGACGGCGTGCACAGCGACGAGACGCCGAGCCGCCAGTGCCCCTCGTCGGGTACGACGTACGCCCGGTGCTCGAACCCGTGCGCGCCGAAACGGTCGCGCACCCAGTCCGCCGGGTCGGAGTAGTCGTGCGTGGCCGCGGCGCGGAAGCGGTCGCTGCGCGTCCAGAGGACCGTGCCGCCGGGCGCGAGCATCGCGGCCGCCGCTGCGATCGTCGTCTCCGCGTCGGCGTCGGAGACGTTCCCGAGCACGCCGACCAGCATCAGCACGTCGACCGGCAACCGGTCGACGTACGTCGCGGGGTCACCGGCGTCTCCGGTGCGGACGTCCAGCGCGACGTGGGCCTCGGCCGCGGTACGTCGTGCCCGCTCGGCGAGGTCGGGGTCGAGCTCGACGGCACACGCCTCCACCTCATGGTCCAGCGCCGCCAGGACCGGGACCGTGTCGCGGGCGTCGCCCGCGCACAGGTTGAGAAGGCGGGTCCGGCCGGGCACGGCCGTCAGCACCGAGGACAGCTGCGCCCGCACCTCGACCAGCCGACGCGACACCGGTGAGCCGGGGTCGTCGTAGTCGCGGTGCCACGCCTGCCAGTCCATCCCGGGACGGTGCTCCGTCATCGTTCGTAGCCACCCTCCGGCTCGACCCTCTCCAGTCGTACGCCGAGCGGTCGCACGGGGCGGTCGTGCTCGACGCGGTCGAGCAGGCTCCGCCGCGACCCGGGCACCCTCGCCTGGACCTACCCTCGCACAGGTCGACCGACTGCCCCAGAGCGCTCGCCACCGCCAAGGACTCCATCGCCCGAGAGCTCGCGGCCCGCCGGCTGTCAGAACCCGAGCCCGGCACGCATGCTGGTCTGGCCGACGGCCCGGGCCAGGCGTGGGTAGCCGAGGATGTCCTGGGTCGTGGCGAGCAGCCCGTAGAGGTTGTGGTCGGACGTGTCAAGCGCCCCTGGCACGATGTATGGGGAGATGACGTATGTCGGGATCTGGCATGACGCCTGCTTCTTGTACACCGACGGCAGGGTGCAGTCCGACCCCTTGGTCGCCTTCCCGCTGCCCTCGTCCCAGGCGAGGATGATGAGCGTTCGCCCGCCCCGGTAGCTCGGCGTGGCCGTGATCTCCCCGACCACATGCTTCAGCCACTGGTCCCCCGTGTAGACGGCCTGGCGCTGGGGCTCCGGGCAGTATTTCTCCCAGTGCATGTTGTTGCAGTTGTCGGGCGTGATCCATGCGTACGTCGGCAATGAGTCGTTCGCGAGGTCGCTGGCCAACCTGGGTGCCAGCGGGACGTCGTACGTCACACAGGTGTTCACCGGACTGCGCAGATCGGTGTACCAGTGCGCGGGATCGTGCCACGACGAGTACGGCTTCTTGTTCGGTCCGCAGTTCTTCGTCATCGTCTCCTGGTAGGAGGCCCAGGTGTCTCCCGCCACCTGCGCCTGGTGGAACACGTTGTCCTGCGTACGCATCGTGCCCATCGGCGTCGGCATGCCACTGGTGGCGGCCATGTAGTTGGGGTCGGACGCATGGGTGGCGGCGTGCATGAACCCCTCGCTTCCACAGGTGCGGCCCACGTCGGTGAGGAAAGGGGCCGTGGTGGGCGTGAGCTCCGAGGGAGACCGGTTCTCGTCCATGATCACCACGATGTGGTCGTACGACGGCGGATGCGCGGCGTCGTACGGCAACGTCCCGCAGGGTCCACTCGACGGAGGCCCGTCGCTGACCATCACGGTGTGCGTGACCGCCCCTGTGGCACCCTCGTCGTCGGTGACGGTGAGCGTCACCGACTTGTCGCCGCCGGTGAGATAGGTGTGGTCAGGCTGCACGTCGGTCGAGGTGCCACCGTCCCCGAAGTCCCAGGCGTAGGAGACGATCGTGCCGTCACTGTCGTCTGAGCCCGAGCCGTCGTAGGAGGCAGTCAGTCCAGCCACGGTCGAGGTGAACCGGGCCGTCGGAGGCTGGTTGCCGGGCGGCTCGCCGGACCCGGACGAGAGCGCGACCGTCCAGGTCACCGCATGGCTGCTGGCGGCGTTCGTCGTCGCCTTCAGCCCGCCGTAGGGCCCGGTCGGCACGGCTCCGCCGGAGTCCACCCACAGCGATGCGTACCGGCCACTGCCGGTCTGGATGG
>JBAUWD010000423.1:0-3767 GCA_049583575.1 Nocardioides sp. | reverse complement strand
GGCCGGGCCAGGTCCGCGACCTCACCGCTCGGCGCGGCGGCGTCGACGTAGTGGCCGAGGGGCTCGAGGAACCGCGGGTCCTGGTGTGCGCCGAGCTCCGAGCCGAACGTGTCGAGGTGGCAGACGGACTCCGGCTCGTGGGTCGTCCGTTGCAGTGGCGGGAGCGAGCGCCAGGCTCCGACCGGCGGCGCAGGCGCGGACGACGAGGCGGACGCACCGGCCGGGGCGGACTCCGCCTCGTCCCGGCGCGCACGCGATCCTGGGAGCCATGACCAGCGCACCGCGCATCACCCGGACTGGCTGCGCGTGTTGAGCCGCGAGATGTGTCCGACGTACTCGCGACGCTCGGGGTGCTCGAGGTCCAGGATCTCCGCCCGCGACCAGCCGAAGTGGTAGGCGACGTACGCGACCTCCTCGAGCAGCGTGTCGGCCGGGTACGTCACGATTCCCCCAGGCGCCCACCAGCAAGATCGACGGCGAAGTCGTGACCGCACTCCGGGCAGGTGACGCCGGCGCGCGTGTGACCCTCCTGGTTCACGCGCCGGTACAGGTCCTGCAGGAAGGCCAGGTCCGCGGCGAAGAGGTTCTCCATCACGCCCGCGTGGATGTCGGTCACCGAGCCGAGCCGGGTCACGACCCGGCCGAGCAGGACGACGGTGAGGTACGCCGGGTTCTCCCGCACCCGGTCGTCCCGCAGGGGGACGAGCTCGTCACGGGCGGTCGCGAGCCGCATCACGCCGTCCCGGTGGACGGTGCCCGAGGAGTCGACGTACCCCCGAGGCAGCACGAAGGGGAACTCCGTCACGAGCCGCTCCTCGGCCGGACTGGGGCCGGGGTCGGCGTCGACCTCGTCGCGTGAGCCGTCGAGGAGCGCGTCCGCCAGGGCCGAACGGCGCATCACTCCACCTCGAGGCGCTCACAGGTGACCACGAGCTTCTCGGTCAGCACGGAGGTGTCTCCGGCCTTGAGGGCACCGATCTCGAGGCTCTTGGGCCAGGCGTTCGTGAGCTTGTACCGCTTCACGGCGTTGCCCTCGTAGTCGTAGACGATGATCGCGCCGCCCTTGCGGACGTCGCTCATCTTCCCGAACTGGGAGTCCTTGATCCACGAGTCGAAGCCGGTGTCCTCGGACAGCCCGCGGGTCAGCGTGACCTCGGGCGCCTTCCATCGGCCGGGCAGCTTCTTGATGACGTACTTCCCGTCCGGGCCGTTCTCCTTCAGCTCGATGACGTCCTGCTCCATCTTCAGCCCGCTGACCTCGGTGATGCTGTTGATCTGCACCCCGTCGAACTCCAGTCCGAATGAGTGCCCTACGCCCTTGTCCATCTCCGGGAACGGCATGCGCTTCTCCTCTCGATCGCCGTGTCTGTCGTGTGGTCAGCCCGCAGCTACTCGCTCACCAGGCTGGTGCCGCCGGAGAACTGCGCCAGCCGGAAGACCACGAACTCCGCCGGCTTCACCGGGGCGACGCCGACCTCGCACACGAGCTGACCGGCGTCGATGCCCTCGCTCGGGTTGGTCTCGGAGTCGCACTTGACGTAGAACGCCTCGTCCGGGGTGCTCCCGAACAGGGCGCCCTTGCGCCACTCGTTGACCAGGAACGCCGAGATGGTCCGGCGCACGCGCGCCCACAGTGCCTCGTCGTTCGGCTCGAAGACCACCCAGTTGGTCCCCAGGAGGATGGACTCCTCGAGGTAGTTGAACAGCCGGCGCACGTTCACGTAGCGCCACGCCGGGTCGGACGACAGGGTGCGCGCCCCCCAGAGGCGGGTGCCCCGCGCGGGGAACGACCGGATCACGTTGATGCCCACCGGGTTGAGCAGGTCGTGCTCGTTCTTGGTGACCTGCATCTCGAGGCTGATGGCACCGCGGATGACCTCGTTGGCCGGCGCCTTGTGCACACCACGGGTGTCGTCGTTGCGGCCCCAGACCCCGGCGATGTGGCCGCTCGGCGGCATGAAGCCGATCTCGCCGGTGCCGGGGTTGGCCGTCTTGATCCAGGGGTAGTTGAGCACCGCGAACGCCGAGTCGTAGCCCGCCTTGTCGACCCGCCACTCCTTGACCTGCTGGGGGTTCAGGCCGGGAGGCGCGTCGAGGATGGCCATCCGGTCACCCATCAGCTCGCAGTGGGCGATCATCGCGAGCTGGACGGCCTGCACGCTCTCCAGGTCGAGGGCGCCCAGCTGGTAGGCGCTCATCAGGTCGGGTACGGCGAGCATCGTGACCTCGTCGATCGTCTCCAGGCCGCCGAAGCCGGTGCGGTCCGCGACATCGCCGACGTAGTCGTCGGAGCTGAGGCTGGGAGCCGGCAGGGTCGGGGGGGACGACTCAGTCAGCGACAGCTCACCCGTCTGCGGCCGGGCCACGGCCTCACCGCTGATCTCGTCGACCCGGATCACCGACGACGAGGCGTTCACGACGGTCGCGACGTTGGTCTTGCCGCGGCCTGCGGTGACCCGGTCGAACTCCTCGACCTGCTGACCCTGCCGCTTCACGACCACCCGGAACATGTCGTCGGCCGGCGAGTCGCCCCCCGCATCGGTGATCTCGACGCTGAACTCGCCCGGAGGCCCGGCCTCGATCGCGGTGAACTTGAGCCGGCCGACCTGCGCGTACGGCCCGGCCGGCAGCTCCTTGGCGGACTGCCCCTGGTCGTTGCCGTTCTGGCCGATCCGTACGACGTAGCAGTTGCCGCCGCCGTTCATGAAGTAGCCGTAGACGGAGCGCGCGAGGTACGACCCCGGCACGAACCCGCCGAAGATGTCGGTGAACGACGTCCACGTGCTGACCAGGGTGGGCTGGTTGAACGGCCCCGACTCGGCCAGCCCCACGAACGCGGCCACCGCCGTACCCACGCCCTCGAGCGGGCGGGCGCCCGACTCCATCTCTTCCACGTACACACCGGGTGACAGGTACGTCGGCATGCCTGGCCTCCTCGCTCACGGTCTGAGGAGCGTCAGCCTCCTCTCCGAGCCATCCGCCCTGAACGACCGAGGGGCCGAAGACTCGGGCAGTGTGGGCTGCCTTATGGGGTAACCGAGCCGGTCCCGGGGAGCGCGCTCAGCAGTCGAGGTCGATGTCGCGCTCGAACGGGTCGATCGAGGCGGACGACGCGTCGGCGGCGTCGGCGCGCTGGGCGGCCTCGTCGTCGTGCATCTGCTGGAGCGTGGTGTTCACGTCGTCCGTGAGCGCCTGGCTGCCGCAGGCCGTGACGTGGAACGGGCGGTTGGTCGTGCCGTTGTACGTGCGGAGCCGTCGCGCGTGGTCCTGCTCGTGCGGGCCGAGCACGTCACGCAGGAACGTGCGCACCCTCCGCTGCTGGCAGTCCGTGAGACCGCCTGGCATGTCGGGCATCACGATGGTCACGTCGACGTGGTAGGTCACCCGCAGGGTGCCGGTGGCGGTCAGACAGGGGCTGTCGTCCGGGCAGTCGCAGCCCTTGGTGCGAGTGACCCTCCGGTGGAGCACGGTGCTGCTGCCTCCGTCGTACGTGCCGCTGGTCTGGCCGTGCAGGCGGATGGACGGGGTGTTGCCGCCGCCGTCGTGCACGCTCATCAGGAGGGCGACGGCCCGGTTGCCGGACAGCCGCTGGAGGTCGAGCAGGCTCGCCGCCCGTGAGCCGGCGTCACGAACGACGAGGGCCTCGGCCGGCGAGGTGCGGCGTGCGGTCGTGGTGGCAGAGCGCGGCGTACCGCGCCCTGTCGTGAGGGCCGACCGTCGGGCGTGCACGACCCCAGTTGACTCCCTCGAGGTCGCCCGCGCAACGG
>JBAUWD010000422.1:0-2362 GCA_049583575.1 Nocardioides sp. | reverse complement strand
GCGAGGCCGCCGACCTGCCGCAGCTGGTGACCCTGTCGCTGCGCGTCGAGGCCGACGAGGAGGAGCTGGTGGCCGGCTCGTGCCGGCTCGTGCTCCAGGTGCACGACGAGCGCGATCCGCTCCACGTCTGCGACGCCGCCGCGCTCTGGGAGGGCACCGCGACGGAGCACGGCTTCGGCGAGCGCGCTCGCACCCACGCGACCCTCGCACTGCGCGACGCCGCTGCGTCCTGGCCCCCGCTGGAGCGACTCCTCGAGGTGCGCGTGCCCGATCAGCTCACCCTCGACACCGACGAGCTGGTGAGCCTGCTCGAGGACGGCGTCGAGGCGCTGCGGCGAGGTGGCGTCGACGTCCTCTGGCCGCGCAGCCTCGGCCGAGACCTCAAGGCGACGGCGACGCTCGACCGGGTCGCACCCGCCCGGCGGGAGGGCCAGCTGGTCGAGGGGGTGCTGAGCGGAGACGCGCTGTTCGCGTTCAACTGGCAGGTCGCGCTGCGCGGCGAGCCCCTCACCACCGAGGAGATGGACGCGTTGGCGCGGGCGTCCTCGCCGATGCTGAGGCTGCGCGGTGGATGGACCGTCGTCGACCCCGAGATCGCCCGCAAGGCGCGGTCGCGCCTCATCCGCACGGTCAAGCCGGCGCAGGCCGTGGCGGCGGCGCTCACCGGCGTCGTCGACGTCGACGAGGCGCCCGCCGAGGTGGTGGTCGGGGCCAGCGTGCTGGAGCTGCGTGACCAGCTGCTCGGTGCCGCGACCGCGCCCCCGCTGGACCCGCCGCCCGGGCTCGCGGCGACGCTGCGCGACTACCAGCGCCAGGGCTTCACCTGGCTCGACCGGCTGACCGGGCTCGGCCTGGGTGCCTGCCTGGCCGACGACATGGGGCTGGGCAAGACCGTCACCCTCATCGCCCTCCACCTCCACCGCGCCCCCGCGCGCCCGGGGCCGACCCTGGTGGTCTGTCCCGCCTCGCTCCTCGGCAACTGGGAGGCCGAGATCCGGCGGTTCGCGCCCGGGGCCCCGTGCCGCCGGTTCCACGGCGGGCGACGCTCCCTCGACGATCTCGAGCCGACGGACGCGATGCCCGATCCCGGCTTCGTGCTCACCACCTACGGCACCGTCCGTCGCGATGCCGCATCGCTGGCCTCCGTCGGTTGGGGGTTGGTCGTCGCCGACGAGACGCAGCACGTCAAGAACGCCCGGTCCGCCACCGCCCGCGCGCTCCGCACCATCCCGTCGGCGGCGCGGGTCGCGCTGACCGGCACCCCGGTCGAGAACAACCTCACCGAGCTGTGGGCGATCCTCGACTGGGCGACGCCGGGACTGCTCGGCAGCCGCCAGGCCTTCCGCAAGGTCTGGGCCGGCCCCATCGAGTCGGGACTCGAGCCGACGAAGGCGCGCCAGTTCGCCGGCCTGATCGGTCCCTTCCTCCTCCGCCGTCGCAAGACCGATCCCGGCATCGCGCCCGAGCTGCCCGAGAAGACCGAGA
The DNA here is from genome assembly GCA_049583575.1 of Nocardioides sp. Classification (GTDB taxonomy): domain Bacteria; phylum Actinomycetota; class Actinomycetes; order Propionibacteriales; family Nocardioidaceae; genus Nocardioides. The sequence goes on along the minus strand of JBAUWD010000422.1, from coordinate 877 downwards.
CCGACCACCTGCTCGGCCTCACCCGCGAGCAGGTGGTGCTGTACGAGTCGTTCGTCCGCGACACGATGGCCCGCATCGAGCGCGCCGACGAGGACACCCGGCGCGGCCTCGTCCTCAAGCTCCTGACCGGGCTCAAGCAGATCTGCAACCACCCCGCGCACTTCCTCAAGCAGTCCGGCGGCCGGCTGGTCGGCCGGTCCGAGAAGCTCGACCTCCTCGACGAGCTCGTCGGCACGGCTCTCTCCGAGGACAGCTCCGTGCTGGTCTTCACCCAGTACGTCGCGATGGCCCGGCTCATCTCGGACCACCTGACGCGGGGCGGCGTCCCCCACCAGTTCCTGCACGGCGGTACGCCGGTACGTCGGCGCGAGGCGATGGTGGCGAGCTTCCAGGCAGGCACCGCCGCCGGGGGCCCGCCGGTGTTCCTGCTCTCGCTGAAGGCCGGCGGCACCGGCCTCAACCTCACCCGAGCCGACCACGTGATCCACGTCGACCGCTGGTGGAACCCCGCCGTCGAGGACCAGGCCACCGACCGCGCCCACCGGATCGGCCAGACCCGGCCGGTGCAGGTCCACCGCATGGTCACGCAGGGCACCGTCGAGGAGCGCGTCGCGGTGCTGCTCCATCGCAAGCGCTCGCTCGCGGACGCGGTGCTGGCCAGGGGCGAGACCGCGCTCACCGAGCTCAACAACGACGAGCTGCTCGACCTCGTGGCGCTGCGGAGGCTCGCGTGAGCTCGGCCGTCACCTTCGCGCGCATCCCGCCCAGGCGCAGCACCTCCCGCGCCGCGACGTGGTGGGGTCGCGCCTGGGTCCGCGCGGTCGAGGAGGCGTCGTACTCCGACCAGGACCTCCACGCGGCCCGTGCCCTCTCCCGC
>JBAUWD010000421.1:0-7522 GCA_049583575.1 Nocardioides sp. | reverse complement strand
TCGTAGGCCCGGGACTCGGCGAGCCTCGCCAGCCGCTCGGTGTCTTCGGCGTCGAGCGGGCTGAGCCGCCACGAGCCGCCCACGGGCTCGAACTTGCCCGCCGCAACGAACCGCATGGCCAGCAGGGAGGCGGCTGCCAGCAGCGCCACGGACGGATGGGCGTCGTCGACGGTGCGCGCCTTCGCCAGCACCGGGAGCGCGGCCCGGATCGGGAGCGTGATCGTGCGCCGGTCGTCGGTGAACTCGACCACCCCGTCACGCGGTGACTCCGCGGGCCGCAGCGTCGCCGGCCCGGACAGGGGCACGAAGCTCACCGCCACCTCCCTCGCCCACACCGTCATGCCACGCGACCACCGCGTGCGCCGACCGTAGTCGCACCCGCCGACACCGCCGAGCCCGCCCGAGGCTATTGCAAGACCTCTTTCGAAAGAGTAGTTTCGACACATGGACGCCGAAGAGACCGAACGAGGGCGGGCCACCGGTGCCGAGGCGCCGACGTACCGACGGCTGAGCGACCCCCGCGAGCTGGCGGCCCTCGCCCACCCGGTGCGGCTCGGCATCATGGAGCTGCTCACCGTGTCGGGGCCGCTCACCGCGACCGAGCTCGCCGACCGCCTCGACGAGACCCCGGCCAACTGCTCCTGGCACCTGCGCAAGCTCGCGGAGCACCACTTCGTGGAGGAGGCAGGGGGCGGCATCGGCCGCCAGCGGCCCTGGCAGGTGCGCAGCGTGGGCCTGGCCTGGGAGGACGCCGGAGCCTCCCCCAGCGAGCTCCGGGCCGGCCGGGCGCTCGAGCAGATGCTGATGGAGCGCCAGGTGACCCGTTTCCACGAGGCACGCACCAGGCTGCACGACGAGGGCGACGTCGAGTGGGCCGAGGCCACGAGCTCGACCGAGCACGCCAGCTGGCTGACCGTCGACGAGCTCGACGAGCTCAACTCCGAGCTCCGCTCCGTCCTCGAGCGGTACGCCGACCGGCTCACCGACCCCGCCCGGAGGCCGCCCGGGTCGCGCCTGTGCGAGTTCGTCGCCTGGGGGGCGCCCTTGCTCCTGCCCGGGGTCGAGCCGACCGCCGAGTCGGTCGCGGCAGGAGCTGACGCGTCGTGAGACAGGCCTTCCGGCAGCCCGGGTTCACCCGCCTGTACGCGGGGCTCACGACGTCGATGTTCGGCGACTCGGTGATGCTGCTGGTGCTGTCGATGTGGGTCAAGACGATCACCGGGTCGAGCGCCCAGGCCGGTCTCACGTTCTTCTTCATGGCGATCCCCGCGTTCCTCGCCCCGCTGATGGGCATCGGCATCGACCGGGTGCGCCGCAAGCCGTTCCTCGTCTGGGGGCACCTCGTGTCGGGCGTGATGGTCCTGCCGCTGGTCTTCGTCCGCGGCCCGGCCGACGTGTGGATCATCTGGGCCGTCGCCGCCTACTACGGCGCAGCCTTCGTCGCCCTGCCCGCCGCCCTCAACGGACTCCTCAAGGAGCTGCTGCCCGACGAGATGCTGGTCGACGGCAACGCGTCGCTGCAGACGACCAAGGAGTCGTTCCGGCTCTTCGGCCCGCTGATCGGCGCCCTCCTCTTCACCTGGCTGGGCGGGTGGGCGGTGGCCCTGGTGGACGCCGGATCCTTCTTCGTGGCCGCGCTCGTCATCTCGACGCTCGCGCTCTCCGAGGAGCAGCCCGAGGTGGAGGAGTCGCACTTCTGGACCCAGATGACGGCCGGACTGCGACACCTCGCCGGCGAGCGGGTGCTCAAGCACGTGCTGATCGGCTTCGCCATGTGCATCCTCGTCGTCGGGTTCACCGAGTCGGCGATCTACTCGCTCCTCGACGCCTTCGACAGGCCGGCGACGTTCGTCTCCGTGATCGTCTCGGTGCAGGGGGTGGGCGCCATCGGTGGCGGCCTCGTCTCGAGCGCGGTGGTCCGGCGGATCGGCGAGGTGGCGGCCTGCGTGGTCGGCCTCGTGGTGCTGGTCGCCGGGATCCTGATCATGGCCGGCACCCACAGCATCGTGGTCGTCTGCCTGAGTGCTGCGGTGTTCGGAGCGGCCCTGCCCTTGATCACCGTCGCGCTGATGACGCTGATCCAGCGCCGCACGCCCCAGGCGATCATGGGCCGGGTCTCCGCCGCGGTCGAGATGGTCATGGCGACGCCCCAGGCGGTCTCACTGGCGCTCGGCTCGCTGCTGGTCGTGCTGCTCAGCTATCGCCAGATCTTCGTGATCATGGCTGCCGTGACGCTGCTGGCCGCGGCGTACATCGCGGCCCTGCTCCGCCGCCAGATCGTCGACGACGTACGCCGTCCCGTCGCGGACGCCTCGATCGTCCCGATCTCCCGGGTGGAGACGTGACGCGCGCCTCGACCGGATCGCGTGGGGGTGTCACATCCGACCCAGCCGGTTCGTCAGAGATGGTGGGAACACGATGACGTCATCCGGCGTTCGCAAACCGTTGGCCCGCTGTCGGCGGGACTGCCTAGGCTCGGGGCGAGCAAACACGCAGGGGAGTTCGACGTATGAGTACTGAGATCGAGAACCAGGTCGGCGACTCCGCCGGCACCCCGGGTGGCAACCTCGACAAGCGGGTCATGGTCGTGGCGGGCGTCGTCGTCCTGGGGGCGATCATGTCCATCCTCGACATCACCGTCGTCGCCGTCGCGCAGCGCACGTTCCAGGACATCTTCGGCAAGACCCAGGCCCAGGTGGCGTGGACCGCCACCGGCTACACCCTGGCCCTGGCCACCGTCATCCCGCTGACCGGGTGGGCGGCCGACCGCTTCGGCACCAAGCGGCTCTACATCCTCGCGATCGTGCTGTTCACGGCCGGGTCGGCGCTGTGCTCCACGGCGACCAGCCTCGAGATGCTGGTGACGTTCCGGGTGCTGCAGGGCCTCGGCGGCGGCATGCTGATGCCGCTCGGCATGACGATCCTCACCCGAGCCGCAGGCCCCGAGCGCCTCGGCCGGGTGATGGCCATCCTGGGCGTCCCGATGCTGCTCGGCCCGATCTTCGGCCCGATCCTGGGCGGCTGGCTGATCGACATCGCGTCCTGGCACTGGATCTTCCTGATCAACGTCCCCATCGGCATCATCGCCGCGGTCTACGCCTGGCGCGTCCTCGACCGCGACGAGGTGCACCCCTCCGAGAGCTTCGACTTCGTCGGCATGCTGCTGCTCTCACCGGGCCTCGCCCTCTTCCTGTACGGCGTGAGCTCGATCCCGGCGGCCAAGCAGCAGCACGGCACGATGTTCACCGGCCAGGTGGTGATCCCCTCGCTGATCGGTCTGGCCCTCGTGGTCGCCTTCGTGCCCTGGGCGCTGCGCCGCCACAACATCCACCCGCTGGTGCAGCTGCGCCTGTTCACCAACCGCTACATGACGGTCGCGGTCGTGACGATGACGCTGTTCGCGATGGCGTTCTTCGGCGCCAGCCTGCTGTTCACGCTCTACTTCCAGCAGGTCCGCGGCGAGACTCCGCTCAGCTCCGGCTGGCTGGTCGCGCCCCAGGGGTTCGGCGCGATGGTGACGATGCCGATCGCGGGCTTCCTGGCCGACAAGATCGGCCCCGGCAAGGTGGTGCTCACCGGCCTGGTGCTCGACACGCTGGGCATGGCGCTGCTGATCCGGGTCGACGACCAGACGTCGTACGGCTACATCATCACGTCGTTCGTGGTGATGGGGCTCGGCATGGGGTCCACGATGATGCCGGTCTTCACCGCCGCACTGGCGAGTCTCAAGGACCACGACATCGCCCGCGGCTCGACGCTGATGAACATCACCCAGCAGATCTCGATCTCGATGGGCACCGCGTTGTTCTCGGTGCTGCTCACCAGCGCCTACAACAACCACGCGTCCACGGTCGGGCCGACCCTCGCCCTCCAGAACGGTGCGGACCCCGCCCAGCTCGGGCTGTCGCCCGACCAGGTGAAGGTCGTGACCGGACAGGGCCTGCACTTCATGGGCCAGTCCTTCGGAGGCGTGTTCCTCGTGGCCACGGTGCTGGTGGGCCTGTGCCTCGTCCCGGCGTTCTTCCTGCCGCGCAAACCGGTCGAGCACCACATCGACGCGGCCGCGGTGGTCGGCGGCTGATCCTCGCTCCGGGCCGGCCCGCGCACGGGCACGTATCCTGCGCGGGTGCCCTCCAAAGCCCTGGTCATCGGCCTGGCGGCCGTCCTCGGGGTCGCCTGCGGGGTGGTCACGGCGTTCGCCCTCCCGCGACACGTCGAGGACCCGCTCCACCTCGGTGTCGCGATGGTCAACCAGCCGTGCCGACCCGGTCAGAGCGTGGTGATGGTCGCCTTCGGGAAACCCACCGCGCACCTGGCGTCGGGGGTCGAGTCGAACCCCGGGGCGCGCTACCTCGAGCCGGAGAAGTCCTGCGACACCACGTGGCGCTACCACGTGCCGGGCACCGCGTCCGTGCGGCCCGACCCGCAGTACGTCGTCTACCTCGGCCCCTACAGCACCACCGAGGCCTGCACGATCCGGATGCAGGGCGCGCACAAGGGAGACTTCGTGACGATGCTCTCCGCCGGCTCGACCGACATGGTGCAGTGCCTGTGCCACGTCAACCTGGCGAGCGCGCCGACGCTGCGGCCGAACATGACCGTGGACGCCACGGACAGCATCTGGATCCGGCAGCTCCAGGGGATGTTCCGCGACGCCCACCTGCTTCCGGACGTCACCGGCGTCTACGACCAGGCCACGCAGGACGTCGTCCGCGCCCAGCAGGCGAAGTACGACCCACAGGCCTCCGGGATCGTCGACTCCACCACCTGGACCCACCTCGCCCGGATGTGCAGCCGCTACCCGTGACCGACGGGTCGGCCCGCCCGGCGAGGCCGGCCGGGCGAGACCGGGCGGGCGAGCTCACCAGATGCGGACGCGGTCTGCCGGGTCGAGCCAGAGGCCGTCGCCCTCCTGGGTGCCGAAGGTGGCGTGGAACTCGTCGAGGTTGCGGACGATGTTGGCGCGGAACTCCGGCGGGCTGTGGGGGTCGATGGTGAGGTACTGCCGGTCGAGCTCGAGCCGTCGCTTGGTGCGCCAGATGAAGGCCCAGCTGAAGAACAGCTTGCGCGCGTTCTCGAGGCTGACGTCACCGTCCATCGCGATCGAGTAGGCCATGAGGGCGATGGTCAGCCCGCCGAGGTCGCCGATGTTCTCACCCACGGTCAGCGCACCGTTGACGTGCTCGCCGGGCAGGTTGCGCGGTGACAGGCCGTCGTACTGCTCGATGAGTGCCTTGGACTTCTGCTCGAAGGCGGCCTTGTCGTCCGGCGTCCACCAGTCGTGGAGGTTGCCGACGCCGTCGTACTGCGACCCCTGGTCGTCGAACCCGTGCCCGATCTCGTGACCGATCACGGCACCGATGCCGCCGTAGTTCTCCGCCGCCTCGGCGTCGGGCGAGAAGAACGGCTTCTGCAGGATCGCGGCCGGGAAGCAGATCTCGTTCATACCCGGCCGGTAGTAGGCGTTCACCGCCTGCGGCAGCATCAGCCACTCGTCGCGGTCGACGGGTGCGCCGATCTTGGCGAGCTGACGCCGGGTCTCGAACGCGTTGGCGGCCGCGACGTTCCCGAGCAGGTCGTCGGGAGTGAACTCGAGCGACGAGTAGTCGCGGAAGGAGTCCGGGTAGCCGATCTTCGAGCGGAACCTGTCGAGCTTCTCGTAGGCCCGCTGCTTGGTCTCGGCGCTCATCCAGTCCAGGGCCGCGATGGAGTCGCGGTAGGCCCGCAGCAGGTTGCCGACCAGCTCCTCCATCATCGCCTTCGACGCGGGCGGGAAGTGGCGTGAGACGTAGACCCGGCCCACGGCCTCGCCGATCGAGCCCTCGACGAGGGCGACGCCCCGCTTCCACCGCTCGCGCAGCTGGGGCGTCCCGCTGAGCGTGCGGCCGTAGAAGTCGAAGTTGGTCTCCACGAACTCCGCCGACAGGTACGGCGCGAAGGCGCGCACCACCCGTGCGGTGAGCCAGGTGCGCCACTCCTCGATCGGCACCTCGTCGAGGACCGTCGACAGGTGCTTCAGGTACGACGGCTGCCGGACGCAGGTCTCGGCGATCGTGGACTCCGACCCGCCGAGGTTGAGGATGAACGCCTCCCAGTCGAACGACGGGCAGAGCTCGTGCAGCCCCTCGAGCGTGGTGAGGTTGTAGGTCTTCTGCACGTCGCGGGTCTCGGCCCGCTCCCAGTGACCCGCGGCCAGCCGCGACTCCACCGCCATCACCGTGGCCGCGGCACCGGCGGGGTCGGGGTGGCTCACCAGACCGAACATGGTCGCGAGGAACGCGATGTACTTCTCGCGGATCTCCGCGAACTTCTCCTCGCGGTAGTAGGACTCGTCGGGCATGCCGAGGCCGCCCTGCATCACGTTGACCAGGCAGCGGTCGGAGTTCTTGCCGTCGACGTCGACGTACGCCCCGAAGGGTCCGCTGCCGCCGATCTGCTCGAACTCGCCCAGGAAGGCGGCCAGGTCGCGCACGTCGCGCAGGCTCTCGACGGCCGCCAGCAGCGGCTTCATCGGCTCGTAGCCCAGCGCCTCGACCGCCCGCTCGTCCATGAACGACGCGTACAGGCAGGCGATCCGCATCGCGTCGTCACCGAGGCCCTCCTCGCCCGCGACGACCCGCTCGGCGAGCTCCTCGATGATCGTGCGGACCTGCACCTCGGCGGCGTCGGCCAGCGCGACGAAGGGGCCCCAGCTGCCCTTGTCGGGGGGGATCTCGGCGGTCTCGAGCCAGCGGCCGTTGACATGACCGAACAGGTCGTCCTGGGGCCGGATGTCGAGGTCCATGCCCTCGCGGGCGTCATCGAGCATGCTCACCCGCACGAGACTAGGGGGCACCCTCACTCATCGCACCCGTGCCACCGTCTTGCCGAGCGTGCGTCGTCGCTCCATCTCCTGCAGAGCGCGGCCGAAGTCCGCGAGGTCGTACGTCGCTCCCACCGGCGGCGCGACGACGCCGGACCCGATCATCGGAAGGAGTGCGGCCCACTGCTCCTGCATGTAGTGCGGCCGACCCATGGCGTACGCGCCCCATCCCACGCCGCGGACGTCGATGTTGCCCAGCAACAGCCGGTTCACCCTCACTTCGGGGATCCCCTGCCCGGACGCGAAGCCCACCACGAGCAGTCTCCCCTGCTCGGCGAGGCACCTCAGCGAGTCGGTGAACGCGTCGCCCCCGACCACGTCGAGCACGACGTCGACGCCCCGGCCGCCGGTCAGCTCCTCGACGCGGTCCTTGAAGCCGTCGAGCAGGACGACCTCGTCGGCGCCGGCGGCGCTCGCGAAGGCGGCCTTCTCCTCCGACGAGACGACCCCGATCGTGCGGGCGCCCAGCCCCTTGGCGACCTGCAGGGTGGCCGTACCGACGCCACCGGACGCGCCGTGGACGAGCACCGTCTCTCCGGCGATCACCTCCCCCCGCTCCTGTAGCGCGAACAGCGCGGTCAGGTAGTTCATCGGCAGCGCCGCGCCCTCGTCGTAGGACAGCCCCTCCGGCAGCGGGAACACCGCGGCCGCCGGCACGAC
>JBAUWD010000420.1:0-1740 GCA_049583575.1 Nocardioides sp. | reverse complement strand
CCTCCAGGTCGGCAGCTCGGCCGCGGTACCCGGCCAGCACCGGCCCGACCCGGAGCCCGCTGAGCGCCTCGCGGATCTGCGCGCGCGTCGCGGGCAGGAGCAGTGTCGCGATGTCGTCGACGAGCTCCACCAGCACGCCGCCGGCACCGACCGTCAGGCCGAGACCCAGCCGCGGGTCGCGCTGCACCCCGACGAGCAGCTCCAGCAGCGCGCCGCCGACCATGCGCTCGACGAGGAACCGGTCGGCGACTCCCGTCATGCCGGCCGCTGCACGGCGTACGGCGTCCTCGGAGTCGAGGCCCACCACCACGCCTCCGACGTCGGACTTGTGGGCGAGGTCGCCGGCCAGCGCCTTGAGCACGACCGGGTACCCGATCTCCGCGGCCAGGCCGGGCAGCTCGGCGGGATCAGCCGTGACCGCCGAGGCCGGCACGCCCAGACCGTACGACGCCAGGGCGGCCTTGGCCTCGACCTCGGACCAGGAGACCACGGTGCCATCGGGCCGTGGGCGGGCTGCGGGCAGCGGCAGGACGCCGTCGAAGGCCGCCTGGGCAGCTCCCACCTGGGCCGCTCCCACGTGGGCCGAGGCGGCGATGGCCTCCAGACAGCTCCGGACGCCCTGCATCGGGGCGATCCCCGCGTCGAGCAGGCGCCGGCCCACCACCTCCGGCAGTGACTCCGGCAACGACGACACGACGCAGGTCCGGGCACCGGTCTTCTGCTGGGCGGCCTCCCAGGCCGTCACCGTCGTCTCGAACTCGCCGATGTCGCACCGGTCTCCGCGCGGGAAGTCGAGCATCAGCAGGTGCTGGTCGTGGTCGGCGTCCAGCAGCGCCGTGAAGCACTCGGTCAGCCGGTCGACGTCGCCCCAGATGTAGGTGTGGTAGTCGAGCGGGTTGCGGACCGCCACGCCGTCGCCGAGTACGTCGTACAGCCGCCTCGTGGTCGCCTCCGGCAGCGCGGGCATGGTGAGCCCCGTCTGGTGGGCGAGGTCGGCGAGCAGTGCCGCCTCGCCGCCCGAGCAGCTCGCCGACGCGATCTCGGTGCCGGGTCGGGCACCGTGCACGTGCAGCAGCTTGAGGGTCTCGAGGAGCGTCTCTACGTCGTGGACGCGGGCCATCCCGAGCCGCCGGAACAGCGCGTCGACCAGCACGTCCGCGTCGGCCAGCGAGCTGGTGTGGCTCAGGGTCACCTGGGCACCGAGCTCGGAGGACCCCGCCTTGAGCACCACCACCGGGATCCGCCGCCGGAGGGCCTCGAGGGCGACCCGAGAGAACGCGGCGACCTCGGGGACCTCCTCGAGGCACAGCCCGATCGCGGTGATCCGCGGGTCGTCCAGCATCGCCTCCATCAGCTCCACCACACCGGTCACCGCGCTGTTGCCGATCGTCACCAGGACGGCGATCGGGAGCGAGCGCTTCTGCATGGTGAGGTTCTCGGCGATGTTGCCGCTCTGGGCGATGAGGGCGACGCCACGGTCGACGCGGATCCCGCCCTGCTGCTCGGGCCACAGGGCGGCGCCGTCGAGGTAGTTGACGAAGCCGAGGCAGTTCGGCCCCACGAGGGCCATCGGGCCGGCTGCCGAGACCAGCTCGCGCTGGAGCCGGGCTCCCTCCTCGCCGGCCTCGGCGTACCCCGACGCGTGGCAGACCACGCCGCCGACGCCCAGCCTGGCGAGCTCGCCGACCACCTCGAGGGTGCGCTCGCGGTTCACCGCCACGAACGCGGCGTCCGGTACGC
>JBAUWD010000419.1:0-1744 GCA_049583575.1 Nocardioides sp. | reverse complement strand
CGGCCCGAGCGCGCCGGCCGCGCGACCGCCGCCGGAGACGGCACGGGCGGGAGCCGGAGTCCCGGCGTCGGCGTGGGGATCGGCGTCGGGGTGACACCGAACCAGCGGGTGCCGAGGTCGAGGTGGTACGCCGCGGCCGCGCCGGCGAACAGGGTCAGGACGAGGGCCACCGGCCCCCAGAGGAGGAGCCGCCGACCGCGTCCCGGTCGGCGATCGCTCCGGCCCACGGTCCACGCCTCTCGTCAGCCGTGCCCGGGTGGGCACGCGGGTTCATTCTGCGCGAGACTGGGGAGCACCAGGGGCGCGGGTCGGCCCCGACGTCCGTGTCGCTGGAGGATGCCGTGCTCGAGTTCGACGTACTCGTGGAGATCCCGAAGGGGAGCCGCAACAAGTACGAGGTCGACCACGACTCGGGTCGCATCCGGCTGGACCGCACGCTGTTCACCTCCACGCAGTACCCCGCCGACTACGGCTTCATCGAGCACACGCTGGGCCAGGACGGCGACCCGCTCGACGCGCTGGTGCTGCTGATCGGGGAGCCCACGTTCCCGGGCTGCCTGATCAAGTGCCGCGCCATCGGGATGTACCGGATGACCGACGAGAAGGGTGCCGACGACAAGGTCCTGTGCGTGCCGGTCGCCGACCCGCGGCTCGAACACATGCGCGACATCAACCACCTGCCGAAGTTCGACCGCCTGGAGATCGAGCACTTCTTCACCGTCTACAAGGAGCTCGAGCCCGGGAAGTCCGTCGAGGGCGCCGACTGGGTCGGCCGGGCCGAGGCCGAGCTCGAGGTGAACGCCTCCTTCGGCCGGCTCCGGGCGCGCCTGTCCGCCGAGGAAGCGCACTGACCCGGCCGCCCACGGTGCACGGCGCCCACGACTTCGAGGACGACCCTCGCAACCGCGAGGTCCTGATCCACGTCAACGGACGGCTCGTGCCGCGGGCGCAGGCGGTGGTGTCCGTGTTCGACGCGGGCTTCGTGCTCGGCGACGGTGTCTGGGAGGGGCTGCGGGTGGCCGCCGGCCACCCGGCGTTCCTCGACCAGCACCTCGACCGGCTGTGGGAGGGCGCCGCGGCCATCGCGCTCGACATCGGGCTCTCCCGCGACGAGCTGGCCTCCCGGATCTACGAGACCCTCCGGGCCAACGAGATGACCGACGGGGTCCACGTGCGGCTCATGGTCACCCGCGGGCCGAAGTCCACGCCGTACCAGGACCCGCGCTTCTCCGCCGGGCCGGCGACCGTGGTCGTCGTCGCCGAGCACAAGGACCCGCTGCCCGCGACGGTCGAGACCGGGCTGTCGCTGTTCACCGTCCACGTACGACGGGCCGCGCCCGACACGCTCGACCCGAAGCTGAACGCCCACAGCAAGCTCAACGACATCACCGCCTGCATCCAGGCCTACACGGCCGGAGCCGACGAGGCGCTGATGCTCGACCCGCAGGGCTTCGTGGCGACGTGCAACTCCACCCACTTCTTCGTCGTACGACGAGGTGAGGTGTGGACGTCGTCCGGCGCGTACTGCCTCGGCGGGATCACGCGGGGCAACGTGCTCTCGATCTGCCGCGAGGCCGGCATCCCGGCGCACGAGAAGCTGTTCAGCCTGACCGACGTCTACTCCGCCGACGAGGCGTTCGTGACCGGCACCTTCGCGGGCGTCGTACCGGTGCACACCGTCGACGGGCGCCGGATCGGCACCGGCCGGCGCGGGCCGCTGGTCGAGCGGCTCCAGGGTCTGTAC
>JBAUWD010000418.1:0-1731 GCA_049583575.1 Nocardioides sp. | reverse complement strand
AGCCACCCCTGGTGGCCGTCCACCTGGCACTGCGCGGGCTCCGCACACAGCGCCTGGCCACCGATCTCGCACGCCGGCCGGATCGTGAACGTGTGGTCCGAGTGCGCCGCGATGTAGCCATTGGTCTCGGAGCCTGACTTGATGCAGCCGGCATCGGCTTCGTGGAGGGTCGTCGACACTCCACATTGGTGCGACGACCCGGATGCCTCACCTGCGTGCGGCACTAAGACTGACCCCGCAACTGCCAATAGGACGACAGACGCGCGCATCACTCCCCCAACTTCGTGAAGCCCACCACTCGCCATGCGACTCGTGTTCGCGCGAGCCTGATCAAATCGGTCGACACGCCACCGGGAAGAGTCTTTCGATCACCGGCAGCTGAAGTCTTGTACACAGTGGGTCCCGCGCGAGCGTGCATCGCGTAGGCGTGGTGTTGCCCGTGGGAGTAGGGCCTGATGGAAAGGATCTTCCATCCACTCCATTTCACGAAGCCTCCCGCCGCGTAGTACTGAGTGACATCAGAGGCAAGTTGCTCGCAAGATCGACACCCTTTGCTCGCATCCAGATAGGCCCGCACGTTGCCGGTGTTCTCCATCTGCTTCTCGGCGGCCGCCCAGCGCCGGATGAAGTGCTGCGGGCTCTCGTGCGCTGGGGGTTGGGTGGTCGGCGGGGCGGACGTGGGACCGCTCGAGACGGGCGGGTCGGTGACGGACGAGTCGCCGCCGCAGCCGGACAGCAGGAGGGTGGGCACGGCGAGCAGGGCGGCGAGGGTACGGCGTACGCGCATCGCGGCTGTCCTCCCGAGACGGAACCGGCTCCGATGTGTCCCCACCGTACCCACCTTCGCGCCCCGGCGGCACCTGCCGACCTTCCTCTGTGGATGACTCACGCCGGCTCGGCGAGCAGGTCGTCCAGCGCGATGGGCAGCACGTCGTGGTCGTGCGCCAGGTGGACGATGTCGAGACCCGCGCCCGACTGCCGCCCGGCCCGGTACAACGCCTGCGCCCACGCGCGGTCGAGGGCATCGGGCCGACCGCCGCCGGGTCGGGTCCGCAGGAACGCGAAGCGGGTGTCTGGCGAGGCCAGGCGCTCGAGCACGCGCGCGAACGCGACGACATCGTCGTCCCCTGGGGCGTCGGCGGCGTCGACGATCTCCATGACCTGCGGGACCGGCCGGTCGTCCTGGATCACCACCATCCACAGCGTTTCTCCGGAGAAGCCGAGCGGCGACATCAGCCGGCGCCACAGCTGCTCGAGCTCGGCCTGGGTACGGATCAGCGGACGGAAGGGCTCGTCGTTCATGCGCCCGACACTGCTCCGATCCGGCCGCCGCCGCGAACGGTTCTCCACAGGCCGCAGATCGGCGGCTGCCGCGACACGCCGGGCGGGGTAGGAGATAGGGCCTACCCGACGAAGGAGCAGACATGACCACGGAGCTCGCCGGAGCGGTCGACCTCGACCCTCCCCTGACGCCGTCCGAGATCGCCCACGTACGACGTCTGGCCGCCCACGCCGCCGGCGTCATGATGAGCTGGACACCCGCCCGCGACGGCCGCAGCCTCCGGCCGCGGAGCGGCGCGGACGTCGACGACTGCATCGACTCGATGCGCTACCTCCTCGACACCATGGCCCGACCGGGCCGCTTCCGCGGCATGGTCGCGGCGTTCGACACCGACACCCGCGAGCTCGTCGCGCTCACGGTGTCGCGCGGCCGCGTCACCCGCCGGATCC
>JBAUWD010000417.1:0-2908 GCA_049583575.1 Nocardioides sp. | reverse complement strand
CTCGAGCACGAGCCGGCGTACGTCGTCCTCGGTCCGCAGCACCGAACGCGCCACGTCGTACAGCCGCTGGAAGCGGAACCAGCCCTTCTCGTCGGCCGCGGACAGCTTCGGCGGCCAGTCGCTCACCAGCGGGTCGGGGAGCAGGATGCCGTCGCGCTCGGCTAGCTCGAGCAGCGTCCGGTGCCGCATCGCACCGGTGAAGTGGAGGTGCAGGTGGGCCTTGGGCAGCGTCGCCAGCGAGCGCATCCGCGGGGTGGTCCCGCACCCGTCATGCTCGTCCTGGGGGCGGTCGCCGGCTCCGCCGAGGCTCAAGCGAAGAGCTTCTGCAACCGCGTGATGCCCTCGACCAGGTCGTCGTCGCCGAGCGCGTAGGAGAGCCGCAGGTAGCCCGGGGAGCCGAAGGCCTCACCGGGCACGACGGCCACCTCGGCCTCGTCGAGGATGTACTCGGCGAGGTCGGCCGACGACTCGATCCGGCGACCGTCGTACTCCCGGTGCAGCAGCCCCTTCACCTGTGGGTAGGCGTAGAACGCGCCCTCGGGCAGCGGGCAGACGATGCCGTCGATCTCGCCGAGCATCGACACGATCGTGCGGCGTCGCCGGTCGAACGCGGCCTTCATGTGCGTGACGGCCGAGAGGTCGCCGGTGACCGCGGCCAGCGCGGCGCGCTGGGCGACGTTGGAGACGTTGGACGTCGCGTGCGACTGGAGGTTGGCAGCGGCCGCGGCGAGGTCGGTGGGGGCGATCAGCCAGCCCACGCGCCAACCGGTCATCGCGTAGGTCTTGGCGACGCCGTTGACCACCACGCAGCGGTCGGCGAGGGCCGGGCACAGGACGGGCAGCGACCCGGTCTCGAGGCCGTCGTAGACGAGGTGCTCGTAGATCTCGTCGGTGAGCGCCCACAGCCGGTGGTCGTCGACCCACTGACCGATCGCCCGGATCTCGTCGGAGGTGTAGACGGCCCCGGTGGGGTTGGACGGCGACACGAACAGCAGCACCTTGGTGCGCTCGGTGCGGGCGGCCTCGAGCTGGTCGACGGTGACCTTGTAGTCCTGGGTCTCGTCGGCGAGGACGGGCACGACGACGCCGCCGGCGAGCCGGATCGCCTCGGGGTACGTCGTCCAGTACGGCGCGGGCACGATCACCTCGTCGCCCGGGTCGAGCATGGTCGCGAACGCCTCGTAGATCGCCTGCTTGCCGCCGTTGGTGACCACGACCTGCCCCGCCCGGACGTCGTACCCGCTGTCGCGGCGGGTCTTGTCGGCGATCGCCTGCTTCAGCTCCGGCAGGCCGCCCGCGGGGGTGTAGCGGTGGTTCCTGGGGTCACGGCAGGCGGCCACCGCCGCCTCGACGATGTAGTCGGGCGTCGGGAAGTCGGGCTCGCCGGCGCCGAAGCCGATCACCGGTCGGCCCTCGGCCTTGAGCGCCTTCGCCTTGGCATCCACCTTGAGCGTCGCGGACTCGGCGATCGCGCCGATCCGTCCCGAGACCCGGCGGTCGCGGGGGCTGCTGGTGGTGCTGCCGGTCGAGGCTTCCGTCATGGACCCATCGTAGGCGCGCCCGCGGGCGGGGCCCGAGTGGCCGGTCGGCCATCGGACGGCGACGCCTCCCGCGCGAGTTCGACTCGCTCGGGAGCGCCGGGTAGAGTTCCGAACTGGTGGATCTCCCCAAGGCTTTGCCATGCCTGCGCAACAGTTGGCTGGAGTTCCGCGGAGGGCACTAGCTCAACTGGCAGAGCGTCGGTCTCCAAAACCGAAGGTTGGGGGTTCAAGTCCCTCGTGCCCTGCAGAAAGCACCGCCGAGTGGCCGGCCGATCGGGTCGACCGCGTGAGTTCGAGAAGAGGTGACCACGTGTCGGGAGGCAATGCCGTCCGGTCGCGTGACGACCGGCGCTCCGAGCGCACCGGCCCGGTCCTGTTCTACCGCCAGGTGGTGGCCGAGCTGCGCAAGGTGGTCTGGCCGACGCAGCAGCAGCTGGTCACCTACTTCTTCGTCGTCATGGCCTTCGTGATCTTCATGATGGCGCTGGTCTCCGGGCTCGATCTGGGCATCGGCAAGCTGATCTTCTGGGTCTTCAACGGACGGTCCCAGAGCTGAGGTTTGGAGTAGACGTGTCGCAGTACGACATCGAGCAGGACGCAGCGGAGGACCTCTCCGCCGTACCGGCCGGAGAGACCGCGCCCACGGACGAGGTCGTCCCGACCGACGAGGTCGCGCCCACGGACGAGGTCGCGCCCACCGACGAGGTCTCGGACGAGGCGGTCGCCGACGACACGGCGTCCGAGGACACGGCGTCCGACGACACGGTGTCCGACGACACGGCGTCCGAGGACACGGCGTCAGACGACACGGCGTCCGTGAGCGACGAAGCGGTCGAGGTCGACGAGGTCCACGAGGTCGCGGACGAGCCTGCCCTCGCCGGGGACACCGCCGGGGACACCGCCGGGGACGCCGTCGAGAGCACCGACGAGGCGGCCGAGGCGGACCCCCTCGAGGAGTTCCGGCGCGAGCTGTGGGCCAAGCCCGGCGAGTGGTACGTCGTCCACACCTACTACGGCATGGAGAACCGCGTCCGCTCCAACCTGGAGAACCGCATCGTCTCCCTCAACATGGAGGACTACATCCACGAGATCGTGGTCCCCACCGAAGAGGTCGCCGAGATCAAGAACGGTCAGCGCAAGATGGTCAAGCGGACCGTCCTGCCGGGCTACGTGCTCGTCCGCATGGATCTCACCGACGAGTCGTGGGCGGCGGTCCGGCACACGCCGTCGGTGACCGGCTTCGTCGGCCAGGCCCACCAACCGGTGCCGCTGAGCATGACCGAGGTCGAGAACATGCTCGCCCCCGCGGTGATCGCGCGGGCCGAGGCGCCGGTCGGCGCCGGCGCCGCCGGCGGCCAGGGCACGGC
>JBAUWD010000416.1:0-5568 GCA_049583575.1 Nocardioides sp. | reverse complement strand
GTCCACCACGACGTCGGCCATCCGCGAGGTGGTGATCAGCACGCCGTCGGTGACGGGTCGGACGGGACCGTGGCCAGTCGCCTGCACCGCCACCGGCAGATCTCGGGCCGACGCCCAGCGCACAACGGCCGCCACGTCCTGCGCGCTGGTCGCCCCGACCACCACGGCCGGACGGTGGGTGACGGCGAGGTTGAACGTCGCCACCTCGGCCGCGGCGTCCGGGTGGAGGCCGGACAGGACCGGGCCGGACACATCGTCCGCGAGGGCAGCGAGGTCGAGGTCCGACTCGGTGCTGATGGGATCGACGATGCTCATGCTGTGCTCCTGATCACGAGTGAGAGCCGGGGAGTCCGGGTGGTCCCACGATGCGGCCGGCGGCGGCGGCCAGTCCACGACGCAAGGGCTCACAGCTGTGAGGAAGCGCCTAACATCCCAGGTCATGGAGCTGCGCCAGCTGCGGTACTTCGTCGCCGTCGCGGAGGAGCGCCACTTCGGGCGGGCCGCTGCGAGGCTGCACATCGCCACCCCGTCCTTGAGCCAGCAGGTCAAGGCTCTGGAGCGCGACCTCGGGCTCCGGCTCTTCGAGCGGACACCGGCCGGCGCGACGCCCACCGCGGCCGCCGAGGAGCTGCTCCCACTCGTCCGGAGGGCCCTCGACAGCGCCGCCGAGGTCACCTCCGCCTCGTTGCGCATCGCCCAGGACCGCACGACCGTGCTCCGGCTCGGGTTCTTGGCCTTCACGCTGACCCCGGTGTCGCGCGACCTCCTCACCGCGTTCGGGCGAGAGGCACCGGAGGTGACCGTCGAGCTGCGGCAGTACGAGTGGGACGACCCCTCCGCAGGGCTGCTCACCGGCCAGACGGACGCCGGGCTCGTGCGTCCGCCGTTCACCGGGACCGACCGGCTTCGCCTGCTCACCCTGGCTCGGGAGGCCGTGCTGGCCGTGGTGCCCGAGGGGCATCCACTGGCCGGGGAGGGCGGGGTCACCCTGGCCCGGATCGCGGAGGAGCCGTTCCTCGAGGTCGACGTCGTCACCGATCCCGTGTTCGCCGCCGCCTGGTACCTGCGGGGGCTGCGCGGCGACGGAGCGCGTCGTGTCACCAGCCGGGCGGGGACGGTCGAGGAATGGCTGGCCGAGGTGTCGTTCGGGCGTGGGGTCAACCTGGTGCCGGCGGGCCTGGCCGTGCAGTACGAGCGACCGGGCCTGGCGTTCGTCCCGGTCACCGATGCTCCGCCCTCCCGGCTGGCGCTCGCCTGGCGACGAGACGACGAGACGCCGGCCGTTCGAGCCCTGGCCCGGCTGGTCGCACGCCGCAGAGCGCGCCGGGATCCACGGCACGGTTGACGTGCCGTGGATCAACCGGGCTCCGCGACGCGGCGGACCGTCCTGATCCCCGCCGCCGCGACGGGCTCCGACCGACGCTACGGCTCCGCGCTCGGCGCGCGTAGGTTGCGAGCATGAGCATCCAGTCGCGCTCCCTCGAGGTGCTCGTGTTCGCGGTCGGAGCGGGGGCATTGGGGGCGGAGATTGCGGCGGCGCGGCTGATGGCGCCGTGGTTCGGCGCGAGCACGATCGTGTGGGCGAACACGATCGCGATCGTGCTGCTGTCCCTGTCGCTGGGGTATGCCCTCGGCGGTCGCCTGGCCGATCGGGATCCTCGCCCCGCAGGCCTGGCCAGGATCGTGCTGACGGCATCGGTGCTGCTGGCGATCGTGCCCTTCGTGAGCGGCCCCTTCCTGCGGCAGGCCGCGAACGCGGTCGACCGGCTCAGCGCGGCGATCTTCATCGGGTCCCTGGTCGGGGTGGGCGTGCTGGTCGCCATCCCGCTGCTGCTGCTCGGGATGGTCTCGCCGTACGCCCTGCGCCTGGCCGTGGACCGGGTCGATGCCACGGGCCGGACGGCCGGCCGCCTGTATGCGATCTCGACGTTGGGGTCGCTGGTCGGCACGTTCCTGGCGGCGCTGCTGCTCATCCCGTTCGTGGGGACGCGACGCACGTTCCTGATCTTCGCCGGCGCGATGGCCCTGGCCGCGATCCCACAGCTGGCGCGCCGGCGGCTCCGGGCCGTCGTCGTACCGGCGGCGATCCTGGCCCTCGTCGCCCTCCCGACCGGCACCATCAAGACCGCCGACACCGGCGGCGATCGGGTGATCTGGGAAGGGGAGACGGAGTACCAGTACGCACGGGTCCTCCAGGCGCCCGACGGGGAGCGCAGCCTGCAGCTCGACGAGGGGTACGCCGTCCACTCGGTGTACCGCCCCGGGCACTGGCTCACCGGCAACTACTGGGACGAGATGCTCGCCCTGTCGCTCGCCGGGGCACACGCTCCGCCTCGGTCGGTCGCGATCCTGGGCGATGCGGCCGGTACGTCGGCCCGGCAGCTCGGCCACTACTTCCCGCAGACCAGGATCGATGCCGTGGAGCTCGACGGTGAGCTGACGAAGGTCGGCCGGGAGCTCTTCGACCTGCGTGGGCCGAACCTGCACACCCACACCGCGGACGCACGGCCGTGGCTCTACGCGACGACGCGCCGGTTCGACGTGATCATGGTCGACGCCTACCGCCAGCCCTACATCCCCTTCTACCTCACCACGGAGGAGTTCTTCGCGCTCGTCCGCGACCGGCTCGAGCCGGGTGGCCTGGTCATCGTCAACGTCGCCCAGCCCCAGGGCTCCACCTCCCTGGAGAAGGTGCTGGCTGCCACGATGCGCGCGGCGTTCGGGAACGCCTCGGTCTGGCGCGACCACTCCGAGCCGGTCAGCACCATGCTCGTCGGCACCACCGCGAGCGACCCGGTCGGGCGGCTTCGAGCGGCCGCGCCCGGGCTGCCGTCCCACCTCGCCGCCGCCGTGTCCGCCGCCGCCGGCCGGATGGCACCCGCACTGACCGGCGGCCAGATCTTCACCGACGACCGCGCTCCGGTGGAGTGGCTGGTCGACCTGAGCCTGGCCGAGCAGGCGAGATGAGGACCGCGTCCCCTGATTCGTGACCCCGCGTCCGTGGATATCGCATCCGCGAGGCTTCCGGAGGACGTCGACGAGATCGTTGCCGGGGTTGTGGCGAGCAGCCAGTTCACCGACCGGGCGATCCTGCGTTCGTCCCTGGTCCCGGAAACCGCTGCCTTCTTGCGCGTCTTGTCGGCGAGGGGCCCGGATGGGACCCTCGCGAGGGTCGCGATGGGTCGGGCCGCGTCGAACCTTCCGGCGGGACCTTGTTCGCGATCGTGACGGTGCCGCCCGACCTACGAGGTCACGGGCTGGGGTCTTCGCCGTACACCCGGCTGGTAGCCGACCTCCCAGTCGACCTCACCCGACCTGCGACCGGGGTGTACGCCGACGACGAAGACGGGCTCGCGGTCGCCCGACACTAGGGCTTCGAGCCTCGGGACTGTCTGTCACGACGTGCTGCGACCTGTCGAACGCCTCGGCGTCCAGCCTGGCGCCGGGACTGACCGTGGAGGTGTGTGATTCGCTGCGCTTCGACGACGAGGACGCCGTCGAGGCGATGCTGCTGGCCAGCCAGACCAACCCGGAGTTCGAGCTCGGGCTGGTGCTCACCCTGACCAGCTTCCGCGAGACACCTGCGCCGGCGCAGCGTCCGGTGGGCGCGTTGGCACGCGTCGACGGACGTCCCGTCGCCATCTCGTTCGCGCTCGCTGACGGCGACCAGATACACGTGCGGTACACCGGAGTCGATCCGGCTCGACGCGGCCGAGCTCTCGCACGTCTGACGAAGGAGGCTCTCCACGCCCACGCGAACGAGATGGGGATACGACTCGTGCTGACCGACGACGATGAGGCGAACCGGGCATCCGACGCGTCAATGACCAACTCGGCTTCAGGCCGCACAGCTCGACCTACTGGATGATGCGATCTCCCTCCCAGGGCGGCGAACCCTCGTCGACTGCCGTCTCACTCGTCCCTGTGTCCCCTCGTGAACCTCACCGGTCTCGAGCGCTGAGAGTGCGACTCCGGCCGATGAGTGGGCTGGTCATCGCCTGGTCAGGAAAGGTCCTCCTGCGTCGCTGGAAGCGATGCCGTCGGCGCTAGCACCGGATCGGGCGAAGGTCCGACGTGGGTCGGGTGGAGGCGACTTCGATCAGCCAGCAGAGCACCGAGGTGATCGCTGCGGGCGCGATGAACACCATCTGGCGGGTCAGCTCATGGGAGCCGCCGTTGTCGAACAGCAAATGGGTTCGCCACCACGACGAGTGGATCGCGTGCTCGTGGGTCAACGCGGCGAGGATCGGCGCGGCCGGCAGGCCGAACATCCAGACTCGACCCCAGCGGCGCGCGATGCCCCATGCCAAAGCGAGCCCAGCGGAGATGACCAGCAGGTTCGCCCACTCGTATGCGCTGCCCGCTGCCGCAGTGGCGTTGTCGCGCCAGATCCACTTGTCGAAGATCACCCACAGACCCCACATGTACATGCCGGTCGCGAGAGCGCAGAGTCCAGCTCCGAGTCGCCGGGGCCCGGTACGTCCCCACACCAGCAGCACGAGGGCGTACGGCCCGAAATACCTCACCATCGCGTCGAGGAGGGCGAAGAGGTAGAACCCAGTCATCGTGTGGATGCTCTCCGCGTGGATGATCCACCGGGTGAGGTGGGGGTACACCCAGTGGTCGTAGGCAAGCCAGCCGGCAATCACGCCGATCGCCACCGTCGTCGATACCAGCGTTGTCCGGCCACGCCGGCTGGCTGACGAGGCTCCGAGTCGTGCGCTCACGACCGACATCTTGTTGCATGACCGGTACCAACGCGCGGTAACTCCGCAGTCTCATGCCGCTACGAGGTGCGATCAGCGGGCGCTGGGGGCACTCCTCTGACCCGTCATGTCGTTTCACTACCTGTGTGTGAGGTCGTGGACCAGGTGAACGAGTCTCACCGTCCGCTGTGCGCTGGGAAGGTCGATGATGGCACTGCCACGTTGACGCCACTCGACCGCCTGATCCGCGTCGCGGCTCCACTCGGGGAACTCGGCTGCGAACCAATGAGCGGCAGCGACCTTCGAGGTCTGACGCGCGTACCGGAAGCCGTAGAGGCTTCGAAACATCGTGAGACGAACGTACGCCTGGTGTTGCTGCTCCTGTACGCCGAGGACCCATTCCCGCCATTCGGCAACAACCCTCTGGATCGCGGCCCGGAAACGGCTGGGTGAGATGGTGGGCAGGACATCGGCGACCGGGGGGCCGTACAGCACGCTGCCGTGCTCCTGCACGGAATACAGATCGGTCAGCCAGTGCGGGAGCGCGGGGGTTCGATGGAAGGGCTCTCCAGGGCTGATGCGGTGCACGTCTTCGAGCGGCTCCTCGAAGTCACGCATCACGGGCGTCGGGAAGTACCCGACCTCGAGTCGGTCCCGCCACTCTGGGAACCGCTGGACGAGCGAGTGATGCATCTCGGCAATCGCGCTCTCGGTCTCAGGTGTGAGCAGGCTGCGGGTGACGGCGAGCAGGTCGATGTCACTGCGTTGGACGTCGAAGTCGCCCACCACGAGCGACCCGTACAGGTAGAGGCCGACCAGTGATCCGCCGAGGTGGTCGATGATCTCCTTGGTGAGGGTGTCG
>JBAUWD010000415.1:0-16189 GCA_049583575.1 Nocardioides sp. | reverse complement strand
GCTGGCAGCTGGCGCTGGCGCCCACGCCCGAGCTGCTCGCCCGGGTGGCGGCGCTGCCGCCGGTGCGCGACCGGATCGAGCTCGATCTCGAGAAGGAGTCCGCGCCCGACCCCGACTTCTCGATGCGGAGGCTGGTCTCGGAGTTCCGCTGGCCGTTCGCGCTCGGGCTGCTGCTGGTCGTGATCGACGCGGTGGCGGCGCTCGCCGGCCCGTGGCTGGTGCACCGGGGCATCGACGACGGAGTCCGGGCGGGCGCCGGTCACGTGCTGTTCGCGGTGTCGGCCGGGTTCCTGCTCGTGGTGCTCGTCGACCTCGTCGACCAGGTCGCGGAGACCTTCGTGACCGGCCGGACCAGCGAGCGCATCATGGCCGGGCTGCGCATCCGCATCTGGGCGCAGCTGCAGCGGCTCTCGCTCGACTACTACGAGCGCGAGATGGCCGGCCGGATCATGACCCGGATGACCACCGACGTCGACCAGTTCGAGAGCCTCATCGAGAACGGCCTGCTCGCCGCCCTCGTCTCGCTGGTCACGTTCGTCGGGGTCGGGGTCGCGCTCCTCCTGCTCGACCTCGAGCTGGCACTGTGGACCCTCACCGTGGTGGTCCCGCTCGCGATCGCGACCGTGGTCTTCCGCCGGGTCACCAACCGCCTCTACGACCAGGTGCGCGAGTCGCTCGCCGTCGTCAACGCCGACTTCCAGGAGTCGCTCTCGGGGATCCGTGAGGCGCAGGCCTTCGTGCACGAGGACCGCACCGTCCGACGGTTCCACGGGCTCGGGCGGCGCTACTTCGACGCGCGGCTGCAGGCGCAGCGCACCATCGCGACGTACTTCCCGTTCGTGCTGTTCCTCTCCGCGGTGGCCGACGTGATCGTGCTCGGGGTCGGCGCCCACCTGATCCGACAGGGGAGGCTGACGACCGGCGTGCTGATCGCCTTCATCCTCTACCTCACGATGTTCTTCTCCCCGATCCAGCAGCTGTCGCAGGTCTTCGACTCCTGGCAGCAGACGCGGGTCTCGGTGAACCGGATCTCCGACCTGATGCGTCTGCAGACCCTCACGCCCGAGGTGGAGCGGCCGACGCCGCTCGGCGAGGTGCGGGGCGAGCTGGCGCTCGTCGATGTCCACTTCCGCTATCCCACGTCGCCCGAGGGCACGTCGTACGCCGAGCGAGGGCCGGCCGACTCGGCCCTGCCCGTCGCGCACGACGTACGTCGCGAGCCGCCGGAGGCGCTCCGCGGCCTCGACCTGCGGGTCCGCGCCCGCGAGACCGTCGCCCTGGTCGGCGAGACGGGGGCCGGCAAGTCGACCGTGCTCAAGCTGATCGCCCGCTTCTACGACCCCGACGCCGGCTCGGTCACCCTCGACGGTCGCGACCTGCGTGGCCTGGGCCTGCACGACTTCCGCAGCCGCCTGGGATATGTGCCGCAGGAGTCGTTCCTGTTCACCGGCACGGTGCGCGACAACATCGCCTACGGCCGGGCCGACGCCACCGACGCCGAGGTCGAGGCGGCCGCACGCGCCGTCGGCGCCCACGACTTCATCGCCTCGCTGCACGACGGCTACCACCACCCCGTCACCGAGCGCGGTGCGTCGCTGTCGTCGGGTCAGCGCCAGCTGATCGCGCTGGCCCGGGCGGAGCTCGTCGACCCGGCGGTCCTGCTGCTCGACGAGGCCACCGCCAACCTCGACCTCGCCACCGAGGCCAAGGTCTCGGCCGCGATGGCGGTCGTGGCCGGTCGACGTACCACGATCCTCATCGCCCACCGTCTCCAGACCGCCCGTACCGCCGACCGGATCGTGGTGCTGGCGCAGGGTGCGGTGGTCGAGGACGGCACCCACGACGAGCTGATGGCCCGCGACGGGCACTACGCCGCGATGTGGCGCGCGTTCGAGCTGGTGTCGGCCTCCTGACCCGGGTGGTCGATGACGCCCCTCGCCGGGTAAAACCTCTCGATCGAGGGTAAAACCGGTTCCGCGGTCCGGGGCGGTCAGCACTACGGATTCGGGTGCAGATCGATGCCTCGAGCAACGATCTCTCGGCACCCGCGCCGACGTACCACGCAGGGTCCCGCGGCGCCCGCCCCGGGGCCGACGGACCGGCGTCACCCGAGGGCGACCGCGTCGTTTCCTGTGCAGAAGGAGGCAACGACTATGAGCGCCAACACCCCCCATGGTGCCCGCGGTTGTCCGTGCGAGGACTGCCTGGGAGCAAGGATCCGGATGACTGCCGACCTGGCGAGCCGGGACCGCACGATCGTGCCCCTGTGGGCGCGTCAGCGCAGGTTCCGGGTCCGGCCGGCCGCCGTCGAGATGCTGCGCCGAGTCCCGCTCACCGCCTAGCCCCCCATAGGCGTGCCTCCGAGAGCCGGGTGGTGTGCCTGAGGACGGTCCCTGAGCCGCCCTCAGGCACACCACCCCTGGAACGAGGATGCAGGGCGGTGCCGGGTCCGCCGATAGGATCGAGGGCCGATCCCCCCGCCTGCGAAAGCGACGTCGTACCACCATGCCTGCCACCCGTTCCGAGCTCCGCAACGTCGCCATCGTCGCCCACGTCGACCACGGCAAGACCACCCTCGTCGACGCGATGCTCCACCAGGCCGGTGCGTTCACCGCCCACCAGGAGGAGGCGGGCGTCGCCGACCGGATCATGGACTCCGGCGACCTGGAGCGCGAGAAGGGCATCACGATCCTCGCGAAGAACACGGCCGTGCACTACACCGGTGCCAGCGCGCCCGAGGGGATGACGATCAACATCATCGACACCCCCGGCCACGCGGACTTCGGCGGCGAGGTCGAGCGCGGGCTGTCGATGGTCGACGGCATCGTGCTGCTCGTGGACGCCAGCGAGGGTCCGCTGCCACAGACGCGCTTCGTGCTGCGCAAGGCGCTGAACGCCGACCTGCCGGTCGTCCTGGTCGTGAACAAGGTCGACCGCCCCGACGCCCGCATCGCCGAGGTCGTCGACGAGACCTACGAGCTGTTCCTCGACCTCCTCGACGAGCACCACAGCCAGGACGCGCTCGACTTCCCGGTCGTCTACGCCAGCGCCAAGGCCGGCCGCGCCTCGCTCACCCCGCCGACCAACGGCGCCATGCCCGACTCCCCCGACCTCGAGCCGCTCTTCCGCACGATCCTCGACACGATCCCCGCCCCGACGTACGACGAGGGGGCGCCGCTGCAGGCCCACGTCACCAACCTCGACGCCTCGCCGTTCCTGGGCCGACTCGCGCTGGTCCGGGTCCACCAGGGCACGCTGCGCAAGGGCCAGAACGTCGCGTGGCTGCAGCGCGACGGCTCGCGGAGGACGGTCAAGGTCACCGAGCTGCTGATGACCGAGGGGCTCGAGCGGGTGCCGGCCACCGAGGCCGGGCCGGGTGACATCGCAGCCATCGCCGGCATCCCCGAGATCACGATCGGCGAGACCCTCGCCGACCCGGACGACCCCGTCGCGCTGCCGCTGATCACGGTCGACGAGCCCGCGATCTCGATGACCATCGGCACCAACACCTCGCCGCTGGTCGGCAAGGTCAAGGGCCACAAGGTGACCGCGCGCCTGGTCAAGGACCGCCTCGACCGCGAGCTGGTCGGCAACGTCTCACTGCGCGTGCTGCCGACCGAGCGGCCCGACACCTGGGAGGTGCAGGGCCGCGGCGAGCTGGCGCTGGCGATCCTGGTCGAGCAGATGCGGCGCGAGGGCTACGAGCTGACCGTCGGCAAGCCCCAGGTGGTGACCCGCGAGATCGACGGCAAGGTGCACGAGCCCGTGGAGCGGCTGACGATCGACGCGCCGGAGGAGTACCTCGGCACCATCACCGAGCTGCTGGCCGCCCGCAAGGGCCGCATGGAGCAGATGACCAACCACGGCACCGGCTGGGTGCGGATGGAGTTCCTGGTCCCGGCGCGCGGCCTGATCGGCTTCCGCACCGAGTTCCTCACCGAGACCCGCGGCACGGGCATCGCCCACCATGTGTTCGAGCGGTACGAGCCGTGGGCCGGCGAGATCCGCTCGCGGGCGTCCGGATCGCTGGTGGCCGACCGCGCGGGTGCCGCGACGGCGTACGCGATGACCAACCTGCAGGAGCGCGGCATCCTGTTCGTGGAGCCGACCACCGAGGTCTACGAGGGCATGATCGTCGGGGAGAACTCCCGGGCCGACGACATGGACGTCAACATCACCAAGGAGAAGCAGCAGACCAACATCCGCTCCTCCACCTCCGACAACTTCGAGAAGCTCGTGCCGCCGCGCCGGCTGTCGCTGGAGCAGTGCCTGGAGTTCTGCCGTGAGGACGAGTGCGTCGAGGTCACGCCGCAGTCGGTCCGCATCCGCAAGGTCGTCCTCGACCAGCACGACCGTGCGAAGACGGCGGCCCGGGCCCGCAAGAGCGCTCGCTGAGGTCCTGCCACGGGGGCCGACGACGTACCAGCGGAGCCGTCGTCGGCTCCGCCGCAGGACGTCCGCGGCCTCACCCGTGCAGGTGGTCCTGCCAGTCGCCCGGTACGGCGCCGGCCGGGCCCGGCACGGGCTGGTCCTCGGGGTGGCAGTCGGGATCGGCCAGGAGCGGACCGTCCACGAACTCCTCGCCCTCGAAGTCCCACATCCAGTCCTCGCCCGGCTCGAAGCTCGCGATCACCCGGTGGCCCGACTCCCGCCAGTGCGCCGTGGCGTGCTGGGCCGGCGACGTGTCGCAGCAGCCGATGTGGCCGCAGGCCGCGCACCGGCGCAGGTGGAGCCACCACCCGCCCACGGCCAAGCACTCCACACACCCGGTACCCGAGGGCGGCACCGCCGGATCGATGGCGTCGAGACTCACCCCCGCAACGATGCCACATGTGGCCTTGCCCGGTAGTCCCCGACGAGATGGCTGCCATTTCGCCTCATCCACGACCATCTCGTCGGGGACTACCAGGGAGAGCGACCGGACGATGAGGCAGAGGGACGAAGGCTCAGCCCGCCCGCAGCCGGAGGCGGAGGAGTCGTTCGCGCTGATGGTCATCGAGGGCACGGCGTTGCGCCACCGTGAACGTCGGGATCCACCAGGGAGGCAGCTCGCAGGTCCAGGCCCGGTCGGCTACGGGCCGGGTGGCGGCTCGTCGGTACGCCGCCAGCAACCGGGTCACGAAGGCACCGGGATCGGCGAGGTCGGCGGCCAACATCGTGACGTACTCCAGTCCGGCCGCACGGAAGAGACCCTCCCGGTGTACGTCGCGGGCCCGCTGAGCGCCCTCGAGGTGGAGCGCTCCGTCGTACTCGCCGACGACTCCGACGACCGGATCGAGCAGATCGGGCGTTCCGAGGTGGTTTCCTCTCAGGTCGAACACCGGTCGGTTGCACAGGGGCCTCGGCAGCCCCGCGTCGTGGCGCCACACCTGTCGCATCCGGACCTCGGCGGGCGACCACGCGTTCTCGTCCATGTCCCCCAGCGCCTCACGCATCCGCCCGATGCCGGTCCACCCGGGCCGGGCCGCTGCGTACGCGACGGCCTCGTCGCGGCTGACCAGGTCGGAGTAGGCCGCCATGTCGGTCACCCGGACCGCCTCGCCATGACCGCGCGCGTAGCGCATCTCGAAGAACACCGAGTGCGCCGCGCTCGTGACCGTCAGTCCCCGATGTCCGGTCAGCTCCCGAGGGTCGAGCCGCTCCTCGCTGACGAGGACCCCGCGCCTGGACCGGATCGAGCTGTCGGCGGTGGCGATCACGACCGGGCGTTCGGTCCGCCCGTGGTCGTCGAGCCCGTCGAACCAGACTCCACCCATCCAGCGAAGAGCGGCCCAGCCGGTCAGTCCGCCGTACGCCGGGAGTCTCGCCGCCGCCTCGACGATGCGCTGCTCGATGGAGCTGGCGGTGTCCGCGGGGACGTAGAGCCCGTAGCTGCTCCTCCGCCAGGCCGGACCCCGCGCCTGGCCACGGGTCGGGCCGAGCCGCCCGGTCGGATCCACGCGACACGGCCACACCAGACCCGCCGGCAGGCCCAGTGGCCTGACCACCCGGTGGGGCACCCCCATTCCCTCATGCTGCCGGACCCGGAGGCGATGCGTCCGCGCTCCTCCACAGCCCCCGTGGGCCGGGGGCAACCTTCCGGTAGTCCCCGACGAGATGGCTGCATCCGGGGGCCTTCGACGACCATCTGGTCGGGGACTACCCGGTCTGGCCGACGAACCAGCGCGCGAGCAAGGTGCCGTCCTCCTCGACGAGGGTGTGGAGGGTGAGGGGTACGTCGACGGGCGAGCCGTCGGAGATGCGGGGGTGGTGTCCGCCGACGACCAGCGGTACGACGGTCAGGTCGAGCTCGTCGGCGGCACCCTCGTCGAGCAGGTCGCGGAAGAGGTGGGGGCCGCCCTCGCAGAGCTGGTTGACCCACCCGCGCGCGGCCAGCTGCGCCTTCAGGTCGCGCAGGTCGACGCGGTTCTGCCCGGCCACCAGCACGTGGTCGGCACCGAGCAGGGCACGCGCCGACTCCAGCCCGGGCGACGCGGCGTACGTCGCGACCAGCACCTCTCCCGGCGGGGAGTCGCGGAGCTGCTGCGGCACGGAGGCCGAGCGCGACACCAGCACCAACGGCCTGCCGACACCGCGGTAGCCCTCGGCCCGAGCCGTGCCGGCGCCGATCACGACGACGTCGCACTGCTCCCGCAGCAGCTCGAAGACCCGCTTGTCGACCGCGTTGTTGATCGAGCCGCTGCGTCCGTCGACGCCGGTGGCGGAGCCGTCGACGGTCGCCACGAAGTTCACCCGCAGCCACGGCGTCCGGGGTACGGCGTACAGCGCAGCCAGGTCGTCGCCCTCGCCGACGAGCACCCTCATGACTCCTCCTCCTCGGCCGGCTCGCCCCGCACCGCGAGGGAAGGCGGCCGCGCACCCAGGATCGACGCCACCATGTCGACCGTCTGCCGGGTCGCCCGCACGTCGTGGGTCCGGAACACCGTCGCCCCGAGCCAGGCCGCGACCGCGGTGGCCGCAAGGGTTCCGTGGAGCCGCTCGTCGGCCGGCAGGTCGAGCGTCTCACCCACGAAGTCCTTGCGCGAGATCGCCTGGAGCACCGGGAAGCCGAGCGCGACGACGTCGGCGGTACGACGTACCAGCGTCAGCGAGTGCCGGGTGGTCTTGCCGAAGTCGAGGGTCGGGTCGAGCAGGATCCGATCGCGAGGAATGCCGGCGTCCAGTGCCGCCTGCGCCGCCGCACCCAGCCGTCGAACGACGTCCGCGACGACGCCGTCCGGCTCCGGCGGGTAGGTGACGGACACCGGGTCGGTCCGCGGTGGGAGGCCGCCGGTGTGCGAGCACACGAGCCCGAGGCCGGCGGCCGCCGCCTCTCGGGCCAGGGCGGCGTCGTGGCCGGCCCAGGTGTCGTTGACCAGGTCGACGTCCAGGGGTACGACGGCCCGCACCACCTCCGACCGCCACGTGTCGACGGAGAGGATCACCTCGGGATGTCTGCGCCGGGCCTCGGTGAGGAACGGCGTCAGCCGCTCCACCTCCATCCGGACCGAGACCCGCTCGCCCTCCTGCCCGGCTCGTACGGCGCCGATGTCGACGATGTCGGCTCCTCCGGCGACCGCGTCGTCCATCGCGTCGAGGGCGGCGTCGAGCTCCGCGTGGCGCGCCGGCGCGTAGAAGGAGTCGGTGGTGCGGTTGATGATCGCCATCACCGCCGGGTGCGCCGCGTCGAAGGTGCGACCGCGCAGCGTGAGAGCGGCCACCTCAGCCCAGGTGCCCGCGCACGGACACGTGGCCGGAGAGCAGGTTGCGGGCGATGGTGCGCCGCTGGATCTCGTCGGTGCCCTCGTAGATGCGCAGCAGCCGGAGCTCTCGGTACCACCGCTCGATCGGCAGCTCGCGGGTGTAGCCCATGCCGCCGTGGATCTGCAGCACCCGGTCGACGATCTCGTTGGCGTGGACGCCGCCGTACAGCTTGGCCATCGACTGCGCCTGGCGCGAGTCGATGCCCTGGTCGACCTGCCAGGCTGCGGTGACCACCAGCCAGCGGAGCGCCTCGATCTCGACGGCCGAGTCGGCGATCATCCACTGGATGGCCTGCCGGTTGGCGATCGGCTCACCGAAGGTCACGCGGTTCTTGGCCTGCTCCATCGCCATCTCGACGAGGCGCTCACAGGCGCCGAGGGCGCGCGCTGGCAGCATGAAGCGTCCCTTGCCGATCCACTTCATGGCGAGGGCGAACCCGCGCCCCTCCTCGCCGAGGATCGCGGAGTGCGGCACCCGCACGTCCTGGAACGACAGCGACGCCGGGCCCCACTGGCCCATGGTCGGGATCTCCTTCGACGTCCAGCCCGCGTCGCGGTCGACGAGGAAGCAGGTGACCGACTCCCCTGAGCGCCCGTCGCGGTGCTTGTCGGGGTCGGTGACCGCGAAGACCATGCAGAAGTCCGCGATGTCACCCCCGGTGATGAACGTCTTCTCGCCGTTGATCACCCACTCGTCGCCGTCGCGCACCGCCGACGTGCGGATGTTCCGCGCGTCGGAGCCGGCGCCGGGCTCGGTGATCGCGAAGCAGCTGTGCCGCTCACCACTGATGGTCGGCTCGAGGTAGGTCCTCTTCTGGTCGTCGCTGGCGTGGAAGAGGATGTTGTCGGCGTCGCCACCGAACTTGAACGGCACGAAGGTGCGGCCGAGCTCGATCTCGATCAGTGCGGCCATCAGCGAGCCGAGCCCCATCCCGCCGTACTCCTCCGGCGTGAGCACGCCGAAGAAGCCCGACGCCTTCGCCTTGTCCTGCAGCCCGCGGAGCAGCTCGAGGGTCATGCCGCGCTCGCCGTTGCGCTCGCGCTCGAGCACCGTCGACTCCAGCGGCAGGAGCTCCTTGGTGACGAAGGTGCGCACCCAGTCGCGGATCTCGCGCTCCTCGTCGGTCAGCGTCAGGTCCATGGTCGCGACCCTACCCAGGCGCCGCGACCGGCTCTTCCGCCGGAACGCGCCGCAGGTCGCGCACCGATCGGGACGAGAGCACGAGGAGGCAGACAAGGGCATAGGCCACCCCGCTGGCCATCAGCACCTCTCGCACCCCGAAGACCTCACCCAGGGGGCCGAACAGCAGCTGCCCGATCGGCATCGCGACGAAGGACCCGAGCGCGTCGTAGGAGTACGCCCGGGACAGCATCGTCTCGGGGACGTGCTCCTGCATCGCCAGGTTCCAGCCCATGCTGAAGACCTCCGTTCCGGCGCCGGCGACGAACGCGCACGCGACCAGCGGCACGATGGCCGGAGACCAGCCCAGCACGAAGATCGGCAGGCCGAGGAACGCGACGCCCAGCATCCCGCTGAGCAGGGGCCGGCGCAGGGGCCGGCGCAACATCACGAGGGTGGTGGCGATCAACCCGAACGACTCGGCCGAGAGCACGTAGCCCCAGCCGCGCTCGCCGATGGTGGCCTTCGCCTCGGCCGGGCCGAGGGTGAACCAGGCGCCGGCGTGGATGGCGTTGAGCACGCCGAAGCCGAGGACGACGGCCCACAGCCAGGTTGTGCCGCGCACGTAGACCCAGCCCTCGCGGAGGTCCCGGAGGGTCGAGGTCTGCTCCTCGCGGGGCGGGCGCGGCGGCAGCCGCACCAGCCCGAGGACGGCCCCCGCGATCAGCCAGGTGGCCGCGTCGACCGCGAGCGCCCAGCCCGGGCCCGCACCCACGACCAGGAGCGCACTGATGGTCGGCCCGACGATGCGTAGGGCGCCACGCGAGAAGGAGTTGAGAGCGTTGGCCTGCTGCAGGAGGGGTCGCGGCACCAGCTGCGGCATGATCGAGGTGAACGCCGGGAACGTCAGCGCCATCACCGTTCCGTTGACCGCCTCCAGGACGATCAGCATCCAGATCTGGGCCGTTCCCGAGATCACCAGGAAGGCCGCCGCGCCCTGCGTCCCGCCCAGCACCAGCATGCCCACGCGTAGCAGCAGGGTCAGCGGTAGCCGGTCGGCCACCACCCCACCGAAGAGCAGGAACAGCACCAGGGGGACCGTGCTGGCCGCCAGCACATAGCCCAGCGCGCTCGGGGAGTCGTCGATCGACAGGACCGCGAACGCCAGCGCGACCCCGGCCATGGTGCTGCCTGCGGTGTTGATCGTCATCGCGACGAAGTACCAGCGGAAGTTCGGGTGACGCAGCGGCGCGAGGCTGCCCGAGCGAGGTCCCGAGACGGTCATGGCTCAGCCGAGGAAGCGGCGTACGGCGTGCGCCAGGCCCCTGGCGTACGTCGCGCGCCCGGACCGCGAGGTCATCCGGCGCGCGTCGACCCGGTTGCGCATGTTGCCCAGCTCGACCATCACCGTCGGGATGTTCGAGAGGTTGAGGGTGCCGAGGTCGGAGCGGAAGTCGAGCCCGTCGCCACCCGCGATGTAGTTGGCCACCGGCAGCCCGACGCCGCGGAGCGCCGCCCGGGTGTCGCGCGCCATCCGCCGCGACGGCTTGAAGATGTCGTGGGTCCAGGGCCGGCGATCGGTCGGCGCGATCACGTGGAAGCCGTGGGCTCCGGGGGCGTAGGAGCCGTCACCGTGGATGCTGACCTTGAGATCGGCCGGGAGCTTGTTGCCGGCGCGCCCGCGGACGTCGACGCAGGGACCCCAGCGGTCCTCGCGGTTGGAGTGCCGGGTGAGGTGCACGGTCGCTCCGAGCCGCACCAGACGCGTCCGCAACAGCCGCGCGACCCGCCAGGCGAAGGTGGCCTCCGGGAACCCCGCGTCGGTGGCCGTGCCGGTGGTGTTGCACGCCTTCTCGAACCCGCCGGCGGGCACCAGCC
The DNA here is from genome assembly GCA_049583575.1 of Nocardioides sp. Taxonomy (GTDB): domain Bacteria; phylum Actinomycetota; class Actinomycetes; order Propionibacteriales; family Nocardioidaceae; genus Nocardioides. The sequence goes on along the minus strand of JBAUWD010000415.1, from coordinate 5,449 downwards.
GGTCGATCCTGCTCGGGAAGTTGTGGTTGCCGAGCTGGTGCCCGGGATCGATGACCACGGTCCGGCCGCTGAGAGGGAGGCTCGACCCGATCTCGCCGCCCGGTGAGACGCGGAAGTCGTGGGTGGGCGAGGCCGACGCCGGTGCGACCAGCGCCAGCGAGGCCGCCGCGAGCGCGGCGGCGAGAGGTACGGCGTACGGGCGCGGGATCACTCGTACCCCAGCACTTCGTGACGTCGATCGGCCCACGCCAGCGCGGAGGCGATGGCGTCGTCGACGGTGAGCTCGGTGTGCCACCCGAGCAGCTCGGCCGCCCGGTCGGCGTTGGCGAACGCGCCCACGGCGTCGCCGGGACGGGGCGGGGCCTCGGTGACCGGCACCTCGTGCCCGAAGACCCGCTCGAAGGCGGTCACCAGCTCGCGCACGGTGACACCGCCGCCACTGCCCACGTTGATGACCACGCTGGGGGTGCCGGCGGCGTCGATCACCTCGTCGAAGCGCTCGATGGCGCGCACGTGTGCGCGCGCGAGGTCCCACACGTGGATGTAGTCGCGGATGCCGGTGCCGTCGCGGGTCGGCCAGTCGGTGCCGGTGATCGCGAAGGAGTCCCGCTGCCCGCGCGCGGCCATCACCAGCTGCCCGAGCACGTGCGACGGCTCCTTGGCGTAGATGCCCGACTCGAGGTCGGGGTCGGACCCGATCGGGTTGAAGTAGCGCAGGATGATCGCGCGCAGCTCGGTCGCCACGGCCATGTCCTGCAGCACCTGCTCGATCATCTGCTTCGTCCGGGCGTACGGCGACGCCGGTGCCAGCGGGTCCTCCTCGGTGACCTCGAAGTCGTCCTTGATGGCGTAGAGCGACGCGGACGAGGAGAACAGCACCCGCGGCTTGCCGAGGGCCACGAGCTGGTCGAAGAGCTCCAGCGACTTCGCGACGTTGTCGCGGTAGTACTGGTAGGGCTGCGCCACGGACTCGGGTACGACGACCCGCGCGGCCATGTGGATGGTGGCCTCCAGGTCGGGGTGCTCGTCGACGATGCGCCGCAGCAGGTCGCGGTCGGCGATGTCGCCCTCGTAGAAGATCCGGTCGCGCACGAACGCCTGGGGGCCGGTGAGGAGGTTGTCGAGCAGGACGGGCACGTGCCCGGCCTCCTCGAGGGCCTTGGCGGTCGTGGACCCGATGTAGCCCGCCCCGCCGGTGACCAGGATCTTCATGCCAGCAGGGTAACGAAGCGGCCGGAGCCACCGGGCATCTCCGCGAGGGCGGGCCCCCGCTCGGCGTACCTCCGCGGGAGGCTCTACCCCGTTCTAGGTAAACAAACGGATAACGCTGCGGGGCGGGGTCGAGCCGCCCTACACTTTCATACGCAACAGTTGTTTGGGGGTTGAGCGTCGGGGGACGCTGACCGTTGCACTGGGGGAAAGAAGTGCTTCACCATGGGCATTGCCCTTGAGCGTACCGTCCTGCCTGCGGCCAAGCCGCTGCGGATCCACAGCAGGGCCCTGCGCGCGCTGCCGCTGACGGCACTGCTGCTCGACCTGAGCGTGGTGACCGCGACCGTCTTCCTCGCCGCCTACGGCCGCAACCACATGCTGCTCTTCGGCTCGGGCGCCGAGGTGAGCCGGCCCGTCTCGCTGGTCGGCGTGCCGCTCGTCGTCTGCTGGATCGCGATGATCGCGATCCGCGGCGGCTACGACCGCGGCGTCTTCGGCGCCGGCGCCGACGAGTACAAGATCGTCATCGGCTCCAGCCTCTTCACCGCGGCCGCCCTCGGCATCGGCTGCTACCTCCTGCACTTCGAGCTGTCCCGCGGCTTCTTCATGATCGCGTTCCTGCTCGGCCCGCCGCTGCTCGGCGCCAGCCGCTACGCGCTTCGCCACTCGCTGCACAAGGCGCGCTCGATGGGCACGCTCGGGCAGCGCACGATCATCGTCGGCAGCCCCGAGCACGTCGACGCGGTCGCGTCGGTGTTCGTCCGCGAGCAGTGGCTCGGCTACCACGTGGCCGGCGCCCTCGCCCCCATGAACGCCATGGTCGAGGAGACCCAGGGCGGTGTCCCGGTCCTCGGCAGCGTCGAGGAGGCCGCGTCTCTGATCCGTGCCTACGAGGCCGAGGTCGTGTTCGTCGTCGGTGGTGCGTTCAGTGACCCCGGCGCGATGCGCTCCCTGCTGTGGGACCTCGAGTCCGACAACGTTCAGGTGATCATGGCGCCGGGCGTCACCGACGTCTCGAGCGAGCGGATCCGCGTCCGCCCGGTCGCCGGTCTCCCGCTGCTGCACCTCGACCGTCCGCGCTCCCAGGACGCCCTGCGCTGGGCCAAGCGCACCTTCGACATCGTCGGCTCGGCCGCGCTCCTCGTGATGGCCGCCCCTGTCATGCTCTGGACCGCCTGGCAGATCAAGCGCTTCGACGGTGGCCCGGTCCTCTTCAAGCAGACCCGGGTCGGCCGCGACGGCAGCTACTTCACCTGCCTGAAGTTCCGCAGCATGGTGACCGACGCCGAGGCGATCCTCGCCGAGCTGCACAGCCGGGTCGGCCACGAAGAGGGTCTGTTCAAGATGCAGGACGACCCGCGCATCACGAAGCCCGGCCAGTGGATCCGCCGCTACTCGCTCGACGAGCTGCCGCAGCTGCTCAACGTGCTCCGCGGCGACATGAGCCTGGTCGGCCCGCGGCCGCCGCTGCCCAGCGAGGTCGACCGCTACACGCTGACCCAGTCGCGTCGGCTGCGGGTGCGCCCCGGCCTGACCGGCCTGTGGCAGGTCTCCGGACGCTCGGACCTCTCGTGGAGCGAGTCGATCAGGCTCGACCTCTACTACGTCGACAACTGGTCGATGATCCAGGACATCGTCATCCTGACCCGTACCGTCGGTGCCGTCCTCGGCTCCCGGGGCGCCTACTGAGCCGAGTCGGCACAAAGCGACACCTGGAGAACGCCGAGTCGGCACAAAGCGACACCTGGAGAACGCCGAGTCGGCATATGACGACTCGGCGAGTTCTGATTGCCTCTTTGCGCCGACTCGGCGAGTTCTGACCGCCTCTTTGCGCCGACTCGGCGTGGTGTGCGGCTAGGGAGCGGCGTTCGGGTCGAGGCCCTCGTCGAGCAGCGACCGCAGGTACGCGCCGTACCCGCTGGTGGTGAGCGCGTCGGCGCGGCGCGCCAGTCCGGCGTCGTCGAGGAAGCCCATCCGCCACGCCACCTCCTCGGGGCACCCGATCTTCAGGCCCTGCCGGTCCTCGATGGCCTGGACGAAGCTGCCGGCCGCGATCAGCGAGCCCACCGTCCCGGTGTCGAGCCAGGCGGTGCCGCGCGGCATCACCTCGACGTAGAGGCGGCCCGCCTCCAGGTAGATGCGGTTGAGGTCGGTGATCTCGAGCTCCCCACGGTGTGACGGTCGCAGGGTGCGCGCGTGCTCGACCACGTCGGTGCCGTAGAAGTAGAGGCCCGGCACCGCGAAGTGGCTGCGCGGATGCTCGGGCTTCTCCTCCAGCGAGGTCGCCCGCCCCTCGTGGTCGAACGAGACGACGCCGTACGACGAGGGGTCGGCCACCTGGTAGCCGAAGATCGCAGCCCCGTCGATGTCGGAGAAGCGCCGGAGCTTCGTGCCCAGCCCGGGGCCGTAGAAGATGTTGTCGCCCAGCACCAGCGCCACCGGGCGGTCGCCGATGTGGTGCTCGCCGATCAGGAACGCCTGCGCGAGCCCGTCGGGCGACGGCTGCACGGCGTACGAGATCTCGACGCCGAAGTCCGAGCCGTCGCCGAGGAGACGCTGGAACGCCTCCTGCTCGTGGGGCGTGGTGATGACGAGCACCTCGCGGATCCCGGCCAGCATCAGGGTCGTCAGCGGGTAGTAGATCATCGGCTTGTCGTAGACGGGCACCAGCTGCTTGCTCACGGCCAACGTGATCGGATGCAGCCGCGAGCCGGTGCCACCGGCCAGGATGATGCCCCGCATGCGGCACATCCTAGGGAGACCCACGGGTCGCCGGTGACCACCGGCACCGCCGCCTGCTCCTACGATCAGCCCATGGACCGCGTGCTCGTGACCGGTGGAGCCGGCTTCATCGGCTCCAACTTCGTGCGCCACGTCGTCGAGCACACCGACGCCCGGGTCACCGTGCTGGACAAGCTGACGTACGCGGCCAGCCCCGAGGCGCTGGCCGACCTGCCGACCGATCGGGTCGAGCTGGTGGTCGGGGACGTCGCCGACGCGGCGACCGTGGAGCCGCTGGTGGCCGCCCACGACACCGTGGTGCACCTGGCGGCCGAGTCGCACAACGACAACTCCCTCGACGACCCCGAGCCGTTCATCCGGACCAACCTGGTCGGCACCTACGTCCTCCTCGACGCCGTGCGCAGGGCGGACGTGCGTTTCCACCACGTCTCGACCGACGAGGTGTACGGCGACCTGGCGCTCGACGACCCGAAGCGGTTCACCGAGGACACGCCGTACCGCCCGAGCAGCCCCTACTCCGCGGCCAAGGCCGGGTCGGACCATCTCGTGCGCGCGTGGGTGCGCAGCTTCGGGGTCCGCGCCACGATCTCGAACTGCTCGAACAACTACGGCCCCTGGCAGCACGTCGAGAAGTTCATCCCCCGCCAGATCACCGAGGTGCTCGAGGGACGACGACCGCGCATCTACGGCAGCGGGCGCCAGGTGCGCGACTGGATCCACGTCGACGACCACAGCTCCGCCCTGCTGGCCGTCGTCGAGCGTGGACGGATCGGCGAGACCTACCTCGTCGGGGCCGACGGCGAGCGCACCAACCTCGAGGTGGCTCGGACGTTGCTCCGCCTGCTGGGACGCCCCGAGGACGACCTCGAGATGGTCGCCGACCGGGCCGGCCACGACCAGCGCTACGCGATCGAGCCCGGCAAGCTGCGGCTCGAGCTCGGCTGGCGTCCACGCTTCGAGGACTTCGAACGAGGGCTCGCCGACACCGTCGAGTGGTACGCCGCGCACCGCGGCTGGTGGGGTCCCCAGAAGCAGGCCACCGAGGCGGCGTACGCCGCGAAGGGCCAGTGATGGGAGCCCTGTCCGTCGAGCGGACGCCGATCCCCGGTCTGCTGCTCCTGCGGCTCGACCTGCGCACCGACGACCGCGGCTGGTTCGTCGAGTCCTGGCAGCGGGCCAGGATGACGGCCCTCGGGCTGCCGGACTTCGGGCCGGTCCAGGCCAACATCGCGCACAACGCCGCGCGCGGCACGACCCGCGGGCTGCACGCCGAGCCCTGGGACAAGCTGGTGACGGTCGCCTCGGGAGCGGCGTACGGCGCCTGGGTCGACCTGCGCGACGGCGCCACCTTCGGCACGACGTACGCCGTCGACCTCGTGCCGGGCGTGGCGGTGTTCGTGCCCCGCGGCGTGGGGAACGGCTACCAGACCCTCGTGGACGACACGACGTACACCTACCTGGTCAACGACCACTGGCGCCCGGACCTCGACTACCT
>JBAUWD010000414.1:0-2285 GCA_049583575.1 Nocardioides sp. | reverse complement strand
GTGCTGTGCGACCACGACGCCCCGGACGCGCCGCAGGTGCTGCGCGACGCGCTGGCCTCGCCCGCGTCGTACGTCGCGATGATGGCGAGCCGGCGCCGGGCCGAGGGACTTCTCGCCGAGCTGGCGGCCGCCGACGTCCCCGGCCTCGACAAGCTCCACGTGCCCGCCGGGCACGACCTCGGAGGCAAGGGCCCGGGCGAGATCGCCCTGTCCGTGGTGGCCGAGATCGTCGCCGAGTCCTACGACCGGCCCGGCGGGCCGATGCGCGGCTGAGCGTTGGGCGATCTCTCCTGGCAGGTCCTGCTCGTGCTGGGTCTCGTGGCCGTGCTGGGCGCCTTCGTGCAGGCGGTCGTCGGCCTCGGCATGGGCCTGGTGACGGCACCGGTCGTGGGACTCCTGGCCCCGTCGCTCGTGCCCGTGCTCCCGCTCTGGCTCGCCCTCCTGATCTCGGGGCTGATGCTCGCCGGCGAGCGCACCCACATCGACTGGCGCGCCCTCGCCTGGGCACTCCCGGCCCGGGTGCCCGGCACCGTGGTCGGTGCCTGGCTGGTGACCAGGTTCAGCGAGCAGCAGATCGGGATCGCGCTGGCCGTGATGACCCTCGTCGCGGTGGTGGTCGCCGTACGCGCCGCGCACGTGCCGGTCACCCCCGCGACGTTGCTGGGCGCGGGCTTCGGCGCGGGTGTGACGGGTACGGCGACCTCCATCGGCGGCCCGCCGATCGCGCTGCTCTTCCAGCGCGAGCCGCCGCCGGTCATGCGCGCCACCCTGTCCGTCTTCTTCTTCGTCGGCGTGCTGCTGAGCCTGGGCGGGCTCGGTGTCTCCGGCTCGCTCGGCCGCGAGTCCTGGCAGGTCGGACTGCTCCTCGCGCCCGGCGTCGTGGTCGGGATGCTCGTGGGCCGCGCCGTGCGCGACCGGATGCATCGCGACGCGTTCCGGGCCGGCGTCCTCGTCGTGTGCACGGCGTCGGCCCTCGCGCTGCTCGTGCGCTCGGTCCCCTGAGCGGACTCGCCGACGTGCTCGTTCCACCCCGGGCAGGGCCGCGGGGCCGCTAGCCTTCCGGGCGTGCCCAGCACCACGCCGCCCCCGCGCCTGGACCCGAACGTCAGGCGCGCCATCTTCGGCCTGGGCGTGGTGGTGGTGATCGCCGCCGTGGTGTTCCAGATCCACCGGCTCCAGCAGCCCTCGCGGGGCGCCGACCCGCACAACGACATCCCCCAGCTCCAGGCGGTGAAGACCTACGACTACGCCGGTGGCCACCACACCACCGACCCCGTCACCTACGCCCAGACCCCGCCCGCCGGCGGGCCGCACAACCCCCAGTGGGAGGACTGCGGCGTCTACACGCAGCCGATCGCCAACGAGAACGCCGTGCACTCCCTCGAGCACGGGACGGTGTGGATCACCTACCGGCCGGGTCTCGCACCGTCCGACGTCGCCGCGCTGCAGACGGCCCTGGCCACCGTGAGGAGCAAGAAGACGATCCTGTCGCCGTACCCGGGCCTGCCCGCCCCGGCCGTGGTCAGCGTCTGGAACGCCCAGCTGTACCTCACCGGCGCGTCCGACCCGCGGCTGCCGATCTTCCTCCGATTCTACGGCGACGGGCACACCTCGCCGGAGGGCGCCAACACCTCCTGCGCCGGAGGCGTGCACAACTTCGCGGCGGCCGCCGGCTCCTGACCACGTTCGTCCAGCGTTCACCTCGACGACGCCCGTGACACACCCGTCGGAGGCCTCGCCTTCCTAGCGTGGCCGCGCCATGCGTCCCCGTCACCTGCGAGCCGCCTGCCTCCTCGTCGTCCTCACGGTCTCGGGATGCGGCACGACCGCCGCGAGCCCGGCCGCCCGGCTCGCGCCGGCCGCGATCGACCTCTCCCTCTCCGACTGCGGCTCGGCGTGGACGTCGGGACCCGCCGGGCTCCAGGACCTCGCCCTGCACAACGCGGACAGCCGCCCTGGCGAGGTGCGAGTCGTGGGACGCGGCGAGCTCCACGGTCGGGTGTACGCCGACGTCGAGCCCTTCGGGCCCGGTACGACGGTCCGCCTGCACGTTCCGTTGGCGGCCGGTCGCTACGCCCTCGCCTGCCTGATGGAGGACTCCTCGCCGGTCACCGGGCCGACCGTGACCCTCGCCGGACCCGGGGCCGGAGCTCCGGGCGTCCGGACCGTCACCCAGAGCGGCCTGGTGCGCCCGTCACTGCGGTACACGGCCTGGGTGCGCGCTCGCCTGCCGGGCCTGGTCGGGGACACCCGGCGCCTGGACGCACTCGTGCACGCCGGTGACC
>JBAUWD010000413.1:0-13285 GCA_049583575.1 Nocardioides sp. | reverse complement strand
CTCGAGCACGTCGCCGCCGACGTGCGCGCCGCCCGCCTGGCGCCGCCGGCCGTCACCGTGATCGGTGACGTCGTCGCGATGCGCGAGGCATTGTCGTGGTTCGAGACCAAGCCGCTGTTCGGCTGGCGGATCCTGGTGCCGCGCACCAAGGAGCAGGCCGGCTCGCTGTCCTCGCGGCTGCGCGGGTACGGCGGCGTGCCCGAGGAGGTGCCGACCATCTCGGTCGAGCCTCCGCGCAACCCGCTCCAGATGGACAAGGCCGTCCGCGGCCTCGTCGAGGGGCGCTACGAGTGGATCGCCTTCACCAGCGTGAACGCGGTCAAGGCCGTCCGCGAGAAGTTCGAGGAGTACGGCCTCGACGCCCGTGCCTTCTCCGGCCTGAAGATCGCCGCGGTCGGCGACCGGACCGCCGAGGCGATCGCGGACTGGGGGCTGCGCGCCGACCTGGTGCCCAGCGGCGAGCAGTCGGCCGCCGGCCTGCTCGAGGACTGGCCGGAGTACGACGAGGTGCTCGACCCGATCAACCGGGTGTTCCTGCCGCGGGCCGACATCGCCACGGAGAACCTCGTGGCGGGCCTGGTCGACCTCGGCTGGGAGTGCGACGACGTGACGGCGTACCGCACCGTGCGGGCAGCACCGCCGCCGGCGCCGGTGCGCGACGCGATCAAGGGCGGGAGGTTCGACGCGGTCGTGTTCACGTCGTCCTCGACGGTGCGCAACCTGGTCGGCATCGCCGGCAAGCCGCACCCGTCGACCGTGATCGCGGTGATCGGCCCGGCCACGGCCAAGACCGCCGAGGAGCACGGCCTGCGCGTCGACGTGCTGGCCGCCAAGCCCGATGTCGACGAGCTCGTCGAGGCCCTCGCGGACTTCGGCGCAGCCCGGCGCGCGGCGATGGTCGAGGCCGGCCAGCCGGTGACCAAGCCGTCCGAGCGCAAGCCGACGTCCCGCAGGATCCGAACGCAGTGAGGAGGTTGAGGAGGGCGCGCTAGCGCCCTTCTCGAAACCCGGTGACTGAACCACCCAGCGCCAGTCCGGTCCCTCGTCCGGTGGCCCGGCCGCGCCGGCTCCGCACCACCGGAGGTCTGCGCAGCCTGGTTGCCGAGACGACTCTCGCGCCCCACCAGCTGGTGCTGCCGGTGTTCGTCCGCGAGGGGGCCACCGAGCCACGCCCCGTCTCCTCGATGCCTGGCGTGGTCCAGCACACCCGCGACTCCCTGCTCGAGACCGCCCACGACGCGGCCGAGCTGGGTCTCGGCGGACTGATGCTGTTCGGCATCCCCGAGCACAAGGACGCCGAGGGGTCCGGCGCCCTCGACCCTTCGGGCGTGCTCAACGTCGCCATCACCGACGTGGTCGCCGAGGTCGGCGACGCGCTGACCGTGATGAGCGACCTGTGCATCGACGAGTTCACCGACCACGGCCACTGCGGCGTGCTGACGCCCGACGGGCGCGTCGACAACGACCGCACGCTCGAGGTGTACGCCGAGATGGCGCTCGCCCACGCCGACGCCGGCGTCGACATGGTCGGTCCGAGCGGGATGATGGACGGCCAGGTGGCGGCCATCCGCGGCGCCCTCGACGGCGCCGGCCACACCGACGTCGCGATCCTGGCCTACTCCGCCAAGTACGCCTCCTCCTTCTACGGCCCGTTCCGCGAGGCCGTCGACTCCTCGCTGCAGGGAGACCGCCGGACCTACCAGCAGGACCCCGCCAACGCCCGCGAGGGGGTGCACGAGGCGCTGCTGGACGTCGCCGAGGGCGCCGACATCGTGATGGTCAAGCCCGCGCTGGGCTACCTCGACGTCGTACGCCGGGTGCGGGACGCCGTGGACGTGCCGGTCGCGGCGTACAACGTCTCGGGTGAGTACTCCATGGTCGAGGCGGCCGCGGCCCACGGCTGGATCGACCGGGAGCGCGCGATCCTCGAGGTGCTGACCTCCATCCGTCGCGCGGGGGCCGACGTGGTGCTGACCTACTGGGCGGCCGAGGCCGCGCGTCTGCTCAGCCGCTGAGCCAGTCAGGCGTCAGTGCGTGAGGTCGTAGACGCACTGGTCGAACGCGTCGTTCGGGTCGAGCGGGTTGTCGATCAGGCCCTCGGCCAGGCACTCGGCGACGGCCTCCGCCTTGGTGAGCAGCGTCGGCAGAGAGGTCGGCAGGCTCGTGGGGAGCGTCGGCAGCGTCACCGGCACGCTCGGGGAAGGCGTCGGGCCGGGCGTGGGGCTGCCGCTCGGTCCGGTGGTGGGACTCGTGGTCGGACCGCCCGACGGATCGGTCGTGGGCCCACCCGAGGGGTTGCCGCCGGGGTGGTGACCGTGGTGGTGGCCGCCGTGACGACGGTGGTGGTGATGGTGATGGCGGTGCGGCCCGCCGACGTAGGGCGGGGTGCCGAAGGTGTACCCCGCGTTGGTGGTGCCGTTGGGGACCGAGGAGAAGTCGCCGGCGAGGTAGGCGTGCTCGATCGCCAGCACGAGGTCGACGTACCGCTGGCTGCGGTTGTAGCGGAAGACCGCGGCGCGCTGGCCGGCGCCGGTCGACAGGTCGTCCGGCCCGGAGCAGAGGTAGACCGCCGAGCCGAGCGAGGCGTCGTAGATGTCCTGCGGGTTGCGCTGGCCGTCGTTGTCCGCGTCGACGCCGACGATCGCCCAGGTCGAGGGGATGAACTGCATCGGGCCGACCGCGCGGTCGAACTTCGCGTCGTGGTCGAGGCGGCCGCGATCGGTGTCGCGGATGAGCGTGGTGCCGTGCTTCCCGTCGAGCACCGGGCCGAAGATGCCGGGCCGCTCGATGCCGCGGTCCGTCAGGACGTTGCCGTTGCTGCGGCCGTGGTCGGACTCCACGCGGCCGATCGCGGCGACCAGCTGCCACGGCAGGTGACAGGACCGGTCGGCGGCGTCGATCACGGTGGCCGCGCGCTGGTAGGCGGCCAGCGCCACGGCGGGGATGCCGCTCGCCGAGGCGGTCGACACGACGCGGTCGACGTTGCCGTGGATGCCGGGGGTCAGGGCGCCCGGGGGAGTGAGGCTGGCCGGGGCCCGCACCGCCTGCGACGGCACCTGCGTGCCGTCCGGCAGGGTCTGGGAGCCGGTGGAGGCGGAGGCGTCGGACCCGGCCGTGGCCAGGCCCGCGGTCCACGCGGCCGAGAGGACGGCGAGGGGCAGGAGGGCAGACGCCCTCTGGGCCCGGCCCTTCCTCGCGACTGCCATCGACCTTCCCTCCCACATGGGGTGATCGGGAGGGTCTCGTCGTCCTCGGCCCTCCGGCTCGGCCCGCTGACACGACGCGTCCGCGTCAGCGGGAGCCGTGGCCCCGAGGTCAGGTTTCCCTCCCTGATGCCACTTCAAACGACCGTCACCGGAGAATGTTACGCGCGGGTGTGGGTGGGTTGGGCCACAACGTCCGGACCGACGGGGACCGCGATTGCCGGCCGGTTGGCCGTCTCGGCCACAATGGCCCGGTGACTCCCGACCAGTCCGAGGCGTGGTACGCCCGTGCCCGCGCCGTGACGCCCGGCGGCGTGAACTCTCCGGTGCGCGCCTTCCGGGCCGTCGGTGGCACGCCGCGCTTCATCCGGTCCGCCAAGGGCGCGTGGCTGACCGACGTGGACGACAGGGAGTACGTCGACCTGGTCGGGTCGTGGGGCCCGATGCTGCTCGGGCACGCGCACCCCGAGGTGATGGCCGCCGTCCGCGACGCGCTGGCGCGCGGCACGTCGTACGGCGCTCCCACCGAGGCCGAGGTCGAGCTCGCCGAGGAGATCGTCGGACGGACACCGGTCGAGCGCGTGCGCTTCGTCTCCTCCGGCACCGAGGCGACGATGTCGGCGATCCGCCTGGCCCGCGGCTTCACCGGGCGCGACGTCGTGGTGAAGTTCGCCGGCTGCTACCACGGCCACGTCGACTCGCTGCTCGCCGCGGCCGGCTCCGGGCTGACCACGTTCGCGGTGCCCGGCACGCCCGGCGTGCCCGAGAGCGCCACCGCGCTGACCCGGGTGCTGCCCTACAACGACCGCGATGCCGTCGCCGAGCTCTTCGCCGCTGAGGGCGACCGGATCGCCTGCCTGATCACCGAGGCTGCGGCCGGCAACATGGGTGTCGTGCCGCCGGAGCCCGGCTTCAACCGGTTCCTGGCCGAGACCTGCACAGCCCACGGCGCGCTCTTCGTCAGCGACGAGGTGATGACCGGCTTCCGCGCCTCGCGCCAGGGTCAGTGGGGGCTCGACGGCGCGGTCGAGGGCTGGGTCCCCGACCTGATGACGTTCGGCAAGGTGATGGGCGGCGGCTTCCCGGCCGCGGCCTTCGGCGGTCGGGCCGAGGTGATGTCGATGCTCTCGCCCGAGGGTCCCGTCTACCAGGCCGGCACCCTCTCGGGGAACCCGATCGCGACCACGGCCGGTCTGGCGACGCTGCGGCTCGCCACCGACGACGTCTACGCGCGCCTGGCCGACGCCGGTACCGCGATCAAGGAGGCTGCGACGGCGGCGCTCTCCGCCGCCGGCGTACCCCACACCGTCCAGTCGGCGGGCACGATGTTCTCGGTCTTCTTCACCGACGGACCGGTCCGCGACCTCGACGACGCGCAGCGGCAGGACACCGCCGCCTTCGCGGCGTTCTTCCACGCCATGCTCGACCGCGGCGTCTACCTGCCACCTTCGGCGTACGAGGCCTGGTTCGTGTCCGCGGCGCACGTCGAGCGCGCGGTCCGCACGGTGCTCGACGCCCTCCCCACCGCCGCCGAGGCCGCCGCCTCGGTCCACGAAGGAAGTCATGCCTGACACGACCGTCGTCCACCTGCTCCGACACGGCGAGGTGCACAACCCCGAAGGTGTGCTCTACGGCCGCCGCGACGGGTACCACCTCTCCGACCTGGGCCGCACGATGTCGCAGCGCGTGGCCGACGCGGTCGGCGACCGCGACATCGTCCACCTCCGCACGTCGCCGCTCGAGCGCGCCCAGGAGACGGCCGCGCCGCTGGCCGAGGCGCTCGGCCTGACGCCGCTCGTCGACCCACGGGTCATCGAGTCGGCCAACGTCTTCGAGGGCAGGCGCTTCGGCGTCGGCGACGGTGCTCTGCGCAAGCCGTCCGCCTGGCTCCACCTGTGGAACCCCTGGCGACCGTCGTGGGGCGAGCCCTACAAGGAGGTCGTCGGTCGCATGCTCGCCGCGGTGTACGACGCGCGTGACGCCGCCCGCGGTCACGAGGCGGTGATCGTCTCCCACCAGCTGCCCATCTGGATCACCCGGCTGGCCTGCGAGGGCCGGTCGTTCCTGCACGACCCGCGCCGGCGTCAGTGCACGCTGTGCTCGCTGACCTCGTTGCAGTTCGAGGGCGACGAGGTGCGGGCCATCAGCTACTCCGAGCCCGCCGGCGACCTGATCCCGGCCCGCGACCGGAAGGCGCCGTTCTCGGCGGGCGACGCTCCCGAGGCGAAGAGGCCCTGAGCGTGCGTCGGTTGGCCCTCCTGATCGCGTCGGCGGCGGTGCTGCCGGCCGCGGCCGGCTGCAGCTCGCTCCAGGGCACCGGCAACAAGGGCTTCGTGACCGGCGACGGTTCGATCCACCAGGTCGCCTCCGCCGACCGCGGCCGTCCGGTCTCGCTGACCGGGAAGGACCTCGACGGCCGGCCGCTGTCGCTGGCGTCCTTCCGGGGGAAGCCCAGCGTGGTCAACGTCTGGGGCTCCTGGTGTACGTCGTGCCGGGCCGAGGCGCCGCTCCTGGTGGCGGCGCACCGGCAGCTCGGCGACACGGCGCACTTCGTCGGCATCGACGTGCGGGACCCCGGAACCGCCCAGGCGAAGGCCTACGAGTCGCACTTCGGCACCACCTGGCCGTCGTACTGGTCCAAGGGGGGCGAGGCCCTGCTCTCCTTCCCGGGCGTGCTGACGCCCAACACGATCCCCGCGACGGTGGTCTTGGACGCCCGGGGCCGTGTCGCGGCCAGCTTCATCGGCGAGATCCCCTCGGCGCTCACCCTCGTCGAGATCGTGCGGGACGTGGCGCGCCGTGGCTGACTGGTTCCAGCAGCAGGCGTCGTCCGGCTCCTTGGTGCTCGCCATCCCGGTGGCGCTGGTCGCCGGGCTGGTGTCGTTCTTCTCGCCGTGCGTGATCCCGCTGCTGCCCGGCTACCTGTCCTACGCGACCGGGCTCTCCGGGGCCGACCTCGAGCACGCCAGGCGCGGACGGATGCTGGCCGGCTCCGTCCTGTTCGTGCTGGGCTTCTCGGTCGTCTACGTGCTGCTGGGCTGGGTGTCCGGCTCGGTCGGCGGTTGGCTGGTCACCTGGCGGCACCAGCTCGAGATCGTGCTCGGGATCCTGACGATCCTGCTCGGCCTGGCCTTCGCCGGCCTGGTGCCGTTCTTCCAGCGCGACTACCGCATCCACTCGGTGCCCGCGGTCGGGCTCGCGGCGGCGCCCATGCTGGGCTTCCTCTTCGGGGTCGGCTGGACCCCCTGCATCGGCCCGACCCTCGCCGCGATCACCAACCTGTCGCTCAACGAGGCCACGGCCGGGCGCGGTGCCCTGCTCTCCGGGGTCTACTGCATCGGGCTCGGCGTGCCGTTCATCGTCGCGGCCCTGGCCTACCGGCGCGCCCTCGGCGCGTTCGCCGTCATCCGGCGCCACCAGCAGTGGGTGACCCGCATCGGTGGCGTGATGCTGGTCCTGGTGGGGCTCGCCCTGGTGACCGGGTGGTGGGACCAGGCGGTCACCTGGATGCAGGTGCATCTCGTCAACGACTCCCAGGTCTCGCTGTGAGCAGCGACCTCGGCACCGAGCAGGCCGAGACGCCCGAGAAGCCCGACGACGACCCGCTGTGGCGGCCGAGCGGTGACCGCGACCACCACCGCCGCGCGGGGGAGCTGACCGCAGTCGAGCTGGTGCGCTGGTCCTGGCGCCAGCTGACCTCGATGCGTACGGCGCTCGTGCTGCTGCTCCTGCTCGCCCTCGGCGCGATCCCCGGCTCGGTGATCCCGCAGCGCGGCGTCGACGCGCTGAAGACGGCCAACTGGCAGACGGCCCACCCCCACCTGACCCCGATCTACGACCGGCTCGGGCTGTTCGCGGTCTACCACTCACCGTGGTTCGCCGCGATCTACCTGCTGCTGATGGTGTCGCTGGTGGGCTGCATCGTGCCGCGCCTCTTCGTCTACTGGCGTGGCTACCGCGCCGTTCCGCCCACGGCCCCCCGCAACCTCACCCGACTGCCCGACCACGCGTCGTACACGACGGGCGTGGAGCCGGACGAGGTGCTGCGCCGCGCGGCTGCGACCCTGGGTCGCCGGCACCGGGTCTCGACCGGCTCGACCCACGAGGACCGCTCGACCCACGAGGACCGCTCGACCCAGGAGGACGGTGGGGGATGGGTCTCCGCCGAGCGCGGCCAGCTGCGCGAGGCGGGCAACCTGCTCTTCCACCTGTCGGTGCTCGTCGTCCTGGTCGGCTTCGCGATCGGCAGCCTGTACGGCTACAAGGGCGGCGTGATCCTGGTGGTCGGCGACGGGTTCAGCAACAAGCTCACGCAGTACGACGACTTCGACCCCGGCTCGCTGTTCGACGCCGACAAGATGGAGCCCTTCCAGTTCCGGGTGCACGACTTCAAGGTGCAGTGGCTGGACTCCGGTCCCCGGCAGGGGATGGCCATCGGCTTCCAGGCGCCGCTCACCTACCGCACGTCGCCCGGAGCACCGAAGCAGTCCTACGACCTCAAGGTGAACCATCCGCTCACCATCGGCGGCACGCAGGTGTTCCTGATCGGGCACGGCTACGCGCCGGTGATCACGGTGCGAGACGGCCAGGGGCACAAGGTCTACAGCGGTCCCACGATCTTCCTGCCCGAGAGCTCCAACTTCGAGTCGTTCGGGGTGGTCAAGGCCCCCGACGCCCAGCCCCGTGGCATCGGCCTCGAGGGCCTGTTCTATCCGACCTTCGCGCTGGTCAACGGCAACCCCATCAACATCATGGGCGACGACAAGAACCCCACGCTCTCGCTGCTGGCCTACGCCGGCGACCTGGGCATGGACTCCGGTGTCCCGCAGTCGGTCTACCAGCTCGACAAGGCGCACCTGACCCAGCTGAAGACGCCGGACGGCAAGGCGTTCCGGGTCGACCTCCAGCCGGGTCAGACGGTCCGGCTGCCCGACCACATGGGGTCGGTGACCTTCCACGGGGTGAAGCACTGGACCCGCCTCCAGATCAGCCGGACCCCGGACGTCTGGCTGACGCTGCTGGGCGTGATCCTGGCGCTGGTCGGGCTCCTCGGGTCGCTCTTCATCCGGCCACGCCGGGTCTGGGTCCGGGCCCGTCGCGACGGCGACGCGACGCTCGTCGAGGTGGCCGCACTGGACCGGTCCGGGGGCGGTGACCTCGCCGTCGTACTCTCGTCGGTGGTGGACGCCCTGCAGACGCCGCAGGAGCAGGACCGACGTACCACGAACCAGGAGGGCGCATGAGCGACGCCGCGTGGCAGACCTTGAGCAACCAGGCGATCGCGACCGCGGGGGTGGTCTACTTCCTGGCGCTGATGGCGCACCTGGTCGAGTGGAGTGCGCTGCGCACCGTGCCGGTGCGGGGCGCCGCCAAGGTGGCGGTGCCGGCCGGGGTGGTCTCGACGGGCTCGACCGACGCCGACGCGGTGGTCTCGACGGGCTCGACCGACGGCGACGCGGTCGACGCCGCGAAGATCTTCCGGATCGAGATGTTCGGCCGGCTCGGCTGGCTGCTGACGATCATCGCCGCCGGTGCCCATCTGGTGGGCCTGGTGGCGCGCGGCATGGCCGCGGACCCCAACCGCGTGCCCTGGGGCAACATGTACGAGTTCACGATCACCGGCTCCTTCGTGGTCGTGGCGGGCTACCTGGTGCTGCGCCGGCGGTACGGCCTGTCGTGGATGGGCCCGATCGTCACCGCGCTCGAGCTCGTCCTCCTGATGGTGGCCGTGCTGTGGCTCTACGACCCGGTGGCTCCGCTCACCGAGGCGCTGCTCTCCTACTGGCTCGTGATCCACGTGATGTCGGCGATCATCGCGACGGGAGCCTTCACCCTCGGCGGCATCACCTCGGCGCTCTACCTGGTGAAGATGCGCTCGCCGGACGCCGACCGCGGGTACGTCGCGCGCCTGCCCTCGCTGGCGACGCTCGACCGGGTCTCCTACCGGATCCACGCCTTCGGCTTCCCGGTGTGGACCTTCGCGGTGCTGATCAGCGGCCCGATCTGGGCGCACGAGGCGTGGTCGTCGTACTGGAACTGGGACCCCAAGGAGGTGTGCGCGTTCATCACCTGGGTGCTGTACGCCGCCTACCTGCACGCACGCTCGACGGCCGGGTGGAAGGGCCGCAACGCGGCGATCCTGGCGCTGGTCGGCGTCGCGAGCCTGTGGTTCAACTTCATCGGCATCAACTACTTCTCGACGACCAGCCAGCACTCCTACGCCAACGGCGCGCCGGTGGTCAGCCTCCGCGACCGCTGAGGAGGCTCTCAGCCGGTGGGGTCGTCCGGTCCCTTGTCGCGCCGCGAGATCCGGGCCAGGAACTCGTCGTCGTCGTCCGGGCCGTAGGGCCGCTCGACGTGGTCGGCCCGGTGCGGCCGGCGTGGCCAGCCCTCGAGCAGGAAGCGCGCGGCGTAGTAGGACCCCACCGCCACGATCGCGAGCAGCAACACGAACCTCCACACGCCCCCAAGAGTAGGTCGCCGATGGTCGTCGTGGGTGCCGACCCGCGATTCGGGCGGACCAGCTGCTGCTGACTACCCTGGACGCCGTGAAGGAGTTCTGGATCTACACCGGGCTGCGGATCCTGCTGCTCGTGGCCTCGGTCGCGGTGGTCTTCGGGATCTGGCTCGCGGTCGCCGGCTCGGCTCCGATCATGTGGGTGCTGCTCGTGGGGCTCGTGCTCAGCGGCATCGGCTCGTACTTCCTGCTCGGCCGGCAGCGGATCGCGCTGGCCCGGCACGTCGACGCGCGGGCCCGCAGGGCGACCGAGCGCTTCGAGGAGATGCGCGCCAAGGAGGACGTGGACTGAGGCCGGCCGTCGGTCGAGCTCGTCGAGGCCACGGCTCAGGGCACCGTCCATCATTCGGTCGGGCTCGCTCAACCTGCGTTCGCCCACGCTGCGCGTCCGTCCCTCACGCGCAGCTGCTCACTTCCTCCGGTTGAGCTGGCGGTCGATCCGCGACGGGGACTGACCGAGGAGCTTCGCCAGCAGGGGAACCCGCAGCTTCCACACCGCGAAGCCGCCGACCACGATGACGAGCAGGATGATCCAGAACCACATGTGCCCAGCGTACGTCGCGCGTCTGGCCCCGAGCGTCTGGCCCCGAGCGTCAGGCGCCGAGCGCCAGGCCGACCAGGAGGCCTGCGCCGTACACCAGCTCGGCGACTCCTGTCGCCTGGAGCACCGGGATCAGGCCGGGTCCGGTGGCCCGTCTCAGCACGCCGCGCGCGGCTCGGCCCGCAGGCACGACGTACAGCAGCGCGAGCAGCGCCCACCACGACGTCGTGAGCGCGACTCCGGCGAGGGCCACGGTCGCGGCCGCGAGCAGCAGCACGTAGAGGCCCCGGGTGCGGTCGTCGCCCAGCCGTACGGCCAGGGTCAGCTTGCCCGCGACGCGGTCGGTGGGGATGTCGCGCAGGTTGTTGGCGACCAGGATGGCGCAGGCCAGGGCCCCGATGCCGACCGCGGCGTACCAGGCGGGGAGTCGCCACGTCTCGGTCTGGACGTACGCCGTGCCGGTCACCGCGACCAGCCCGAAGAAGCAGAAGACCATCACCTCGCCGAGCCCGAGGTAGCCGTAGGGACTCGAGCCGCCGGTGTAGAACCAGGCCGCCACCACGCACGCGGCGCCGACGGCGACCAGCCACCAGGCCGTGGTGGCGGCGAGCACCAGGCCAGCAGCGGCGGCGACCCCGAAGGCCGCGAAGGCGGCCCGCCTGACCGCGCCCGGTGACGCCGTACCGGAGCCGACCAGGCGCATCGGACCGACCCGTTCGGCATCGGTGCCGCGGATGCCGTCGGAGTAGTCGTTGGCGTAGTTGACCCCGACCTGCAGGGCGAGGGCGACCACCAGCGCGAGCAGCGCCTTCCACCACACCGCCGCGTCGTCGTACACCGCGACGGCCGTGCCGGCGAGGACCGGTGAGACCGCCGCCGGCAGGGTGCGGGGTCGGGCGCCGGCGAGCCAGTCTCCCGGAGAAGCCATGGGCGGATTCAAGCAGTCGCCCGGGAGGCATCGAGCGAGTGGGTGGCCAGGAACCGCTCGGCCGACCGGACCGCCGGGTGCAGCAGCGCGGCGGCCAGGACGATGGTCGTCGCGATCACGACCCAGCCGAGGGTGCCGTGGTTCAGCGCCAGCCAGGTGTACGCCGCGGGCCCGAGGATGTTGGTGATCCGGCCGCCCAGACCCCACACGCCTTGGTACTCACCGCGCCGCGCCGGGTCGGAGAGCTCGGCCAGGAAGCCCCAGGTCGCCGCCGACTCGAAGAGCTCCGCGCCGGTCACCGTCATGTGACCGACCAGGAGCAGGACGATCGACACCCAGCCGATCGTGTCGCCGGTGATCGCCACCAGGCAGCACGACACGACCATGAAGGCGGTGGCCAGCCGCACCCCCCGCAGCGCCCCGCTGACGGTGTTCATGCCACGCGCCGCCGGGACCTGGAACAGCACCGCCAGCACCGTGTTGGTGCCGAAGAGCCAGGCCAGGACCCAGTGCGGCGCGTCCGTGCGCTCGACGAGCCAGAGCGGGATCACGACGAGCAGCAGGATCCAGTGGGTGCCGGCGATCCCGCTCAGGACGGAGGAGGCCAGGAAGCCGCGGTTCTTCAGGGCCTTCGGGCTCGCGCCCGGCTCCTCCTGCGGCGCCGGATCGAGGGCGGTGTCGGCATCGGCCGCCTCCTCGCGGGCGTCGGGAAGACGCCAGATCAGGGTCGCGTTGGTCGCCAGGACCAGGGCGCTGAGGACGGGGACCATCCGGATCACGCCGTGGCTGTCGCTGGCCAGGGCGAGCCCGCCGCCGAGGGCGCCCAGGGTGAAGCCCAGGTTGAGGGCCGACCTGAGGAACGCCTGGTAGCGCACCCGCTCCTCCCGCGGGAAGATCCCGATCGTGTAGGCGCCGCGCCCGGCATTGCCGACGGTCTCGACCAGCGAGAACGCCGTCAGCAGCGTCACGAAGGCCGGGAACCCGTGGATGAAGGGGTAGCAGAGGTAGAGCAGCGCCTCGAGGAGCGCGCCGAGGGCCCACATGCGGCGCGCGCCGAACCGGTCCGCCACCTTGCCCATCGGTACGGAGAGGGCGAGGACCACGAGCCCGCTGAGCGAGAGACCGAGACCGACCTGCGCGGCGCTGAGCCCGACGATCTGCGTGAAGTACACCGCGTTGCCGGTGACGAAGGTGCCGTCGCCGAACGCGTAGAGGATGGACTGGACCGACAGTCGACGTGCCACGGGGTGGTCGGGAAGCAACCGCTGCAGCCGGGTGGGCACCGGAGGGATTGTTCCAGCCCGGCTAGCGTGCGTCGTGTGAGTTTCCTGCGGCTGACCGGCGACCCCGGCGTCGACGTCGCCGCGGTCGAGGGTTGGCTGGGCGCCGACGGCTCGGACCCGGTCGTCCTCGCGACCTCCGGCTCGTCCGGCACCCCGAAGCAGGTCGTGCTGACCCGCGACGCCGTGCTCGCCTCCGCCTCGGCGTCGGCGGCGCGGCTGGGCGGGTCCGGGCCGTGGCTGCTCGCGCTGCCCACGTCGTACGTCGCGGGGTTCAACGTGGTCTTCCGGTCGCTGGTGGCCGGGCACCGGCCGGTGGTGCTCGGCGGTGGGAGCCCGGCCGAGGCGGGGCTCGAGGGCGGCTACGTGTCGGTGGTGCCGACCCAGCTGCGCCGGTGGCTCGACGTGCCCGACGACCGGGCCGCGCTCACGGCGTACGACGCGGTCCTCGTCGGTGGCGGCCCGGTCGACCCGGCCCTGCGGACCCGGGCGGCCGAGGCCGGGATACGTCTGGTCGCGACGTACGGCTCGGCGGAGACCTGCGGGGGCTGCGTGTACGACGGGCTGCCCCTCGACGGCGTGGGCCTCGCCCTGGCCGCCGACGGCCGGATCAGGATCAGCGGGCCGGTGCTGCTCTCCCGGTACCTCGACGACGAGGAGGCGACGTCGCGGGCACTCGTCGACGGCTGGTTCGTCACCTCCGACGCGGGCCGGCTCGACGAGGACGGCCGGCTGAGGGTGCTCGGCCGGGTCGACGACATGGTGGTCAGCGGCGGGGTGAACGTGCCGGCGGCGGCGGTCGCGGCTCGCCTGCGC